>NZ_SIJA01000067.1:0-96945 GCF_012062385.1 Methanocorpusculum sp. GPch4
AAGCAGGACGTTAACGCGAGCCTTGAACATAAGATATTTCCACCGCGGGACGCTCCGCGCCGAAGTCGCGTCCCCGCACCCCTTAATCAGAAAAAAGGAAAGAGATGTGGGGGAGCATATTTGCCAACTGTCAAATTCAGGTCAAAAACAAAAAAAAAGAAGCTGAAAAAATTAGAATTTTGGTTTTGTTTCCACTGCTTTTGCGAGCAGATGGATAGCCGCCTCAAGATCTTTTAAGTCGATGACCTCGACCGGGGAGTGGATATAGCGTGCCGGAACCGACATCGGAACGCTCGGGATCCCGCCGCGTTCAAAGTTGATAGCGGATGCATCTGTGTTGCCGCCGTCTCCAACCTCGATCTGACAGGGGATGTTATATTTCTTTCCGGTCTTGACAAGCCAGTCGACGATCCGGGGATCAGCGAGATGACCCCGGCCGCTCGCCGACGCCATACCAATGACAGGTCCCTTGCCCATATAGACGGGGGCCTTGCGCCGCTCGACACCCGGCGAGTCTCCCGGAATCGTCACATCCGTGGCGATGGCAACGTCAGGATCGAGAGTGTAGGAACTCGTCTTCGCTCCCTTCAGCCCGACCTCCTCCTGCACAGTGAACACTGCATAGACGGTGTTTGCGGTCTTCATCTCCTTCAAAGCGCCGATCAGCATCGCACACCCGGCGCGATTGTCCATCGCCTTTCCCGTGACCGTGGTCCCGGCAAGTTTTACATACTCACGGTCCATCGTGACCGAAGTTCCGACCGTAATGCCGAGAGCCTCGACCTCATCGGGCGATCTAGCGCCGACATCGATGAACAGATCGGCCATATCGATCGGCTTCTTCTTATCCTCCTCGGTCATCACATGCGGCGGTTTATTGCCGAGAACGCCGTAGATTGGTCCCTTCTCTCCGTGGAGAATGACCCTTTGTCCGACCATCACCGGATTATACCATCCGCCGACCGCGACAAATCTGATGAACCCGTGATCGTCCACGAACTGGACCATCAGACCGATCTCATCCATATGGGCGGCGAGCATGATCTTAAAGTCGCCGCCTTTTTTCACCGCGATCAGATTGCCCATCTTATCTGTTTTGATCTCATCCACATAATCTGCGATCTCGGCACGGATGATCTTTGCAATCTCCGATTCCCGGCTGGAAATGCCGTGTGCGTTCGAGAGTTTTTCAAGTAATGTATTGATTTCGGTAAGTTCCATTTATTTCACGACCGTTCGTATTCTGTCAAGAGCGATTCTTATATTTTCCTGGGACGTTGCATAGCTCATACGTGCGTATCCGACACCTTTCGAGCCGAATGCAGCTCCCGGCGTGATGATCACGCCCGCCGCCACGATCTTCATGACCGTGTCGGGTTCAAGTTTCGGGAACGCGTAGAATGCTCCTTCCGGCATATCCACGGAGATCCCCATCTCCCGAAGTCCGCCGATAAGGAGATTCCTGCGTGCTTCATATTCCTTCTTCATTACACCTATCGAGGACTGATCCCCGGTGTATGCCTCGAGCGCCGCATACTGGGCGATCGAGGTTGGGCAGGCAAGCGAGTACTGCTGGATCTTGACCGCCTGATCGATGATCTCCCGTGAAGCTGCCATAAATCCGATACGCCAGCCGGTCATCGCATAGGTCTTGCTTGCTGCGTTGATCGTGACAACGTTGTCGCCGAACGTTCCTGCACTGACAAACTCCGTGTCTCCGTAACAGAACTTCTCGTACACTTCGTCCGACAGGACAGTGACCCCGTAATCAGCCGCAGACTCGACAACCGCTTTTATCGTCTCTTTCGTCTCGACCGCGCCGGTGGGATTTGCCGGGCTGTTTAAGACCATGACTTTGGTATTTTTGTCGGAGAAGTGCTCTTTCAGCGCCTCGACATCCAGATGGAGATCGGGTTTCAGGGCGACCGGATCGGGAATTCCCCCCGCGAGCGTCGCAAGCGAACCGTAGGATACAAAACCCGGGTTATTGAACACGACCTTCTGTCCGTTCTCGACGAGTGAGAAGATGGCTGCGTGCAGTGCGCCCGAGCCGCCTGCGGTGATAAGGATATCAGCAGCTTCGTAAGAGAGCCCGTTTTCCGATTTGAGTTTTCTCGCTACTGCGGCGCGGAGCTCATCGATGCCTGCATTGTTTGTGTATCCGGTTTTTCCCTCTGCGATCGCTTTGACCGCGGCATTTTTGATGTTCTCCGGCGTGTCGAAATCCGGCTGGCCGAGACCCATATTGATGGATCCGGGAGCCGCCGACTCGAACATCTTTCTGATACCTGAGATATCGATGGCTTTTACGCGTGATGCAAACTCTGTCATACTACTCGATATTGGTGTGCCGGCGTTTCAGATCGGCTTCTTCGATCTTTTTCATATCCATCAAGGTCGAGATGACGGCGTCCCCGAACATCAGCGAAGAGGTCTCGAAGATGGTTCCAAGCGGGGCAAAGGACCGGTGCTCGCCAAGCATCTGACGGATCTCATACTCATGGGCATCGCAGGTGACCGGATCACGCTGGGTCTCTATCTCAATGACATAGTCTGCGATATGGCCGATACGCGACTGCGGATTGGATGAGATCAAAGCGACCTTCGCGCCAAGACCTTTTGCGGTCTCTGCGATATCCCCGATGGTTTTTGTGTTTCCCGATCCGGAAAAGGCAACGATCAGATCATCTTCACCGATCGCCGGGGTGATGGTCTCGCCAACGACATAGGCGGTGAATCCTGTGTGCATCAGACGCATCGCAAAGGATTTGGCAACCAGTCCGGATCTTCCTGCTCCCATCACATAGATACGCTCTGCAGTAAGGACCGCATCGAGAAATGCATCCACCTGATCTGAAGAGATCTTCTGAGCGATGGCATCGATGCGTGATGCCATGAGACTCATCATGTTTTGAACGGATACTCCATACTTCATTGTTGAATAGCTATTGGCTGTGAAGATACATGAGCGTGTTGGAATTGGAAAGTATATCCTGCGGCGCTCTGCAGAATAAAAAAAGAAGGGATGTCTTACCAGATGTCGTAATGGACGTGGCCTTCTGGGTCCATCCTTTCAGGATGAGACTCGGGCGGCATTCCTCTGCCGATCGAAAGGATCGCGACAGGCCGGATATGCGGGGGCAGATCCAGGGCTCCTTTGACCTCCTCTTCGTCGAATGCGCCGATCCAGCAGGTGTGCAGGCGAAGAGCATGGGCTGCAAGCATCATGTAGGTGGCGGCGATCGTGGCATCCTGGACGGCGAAGAGGATGCCTCTGTCAGCATACCTTGACATCGATCTGATGTAATTTGCGCAGACGACAAGAGCCGATCCTGCGTCCGGGATCTGATGCTGGTTTCCGGCAGCGTCTCCGAGAAGTTCGAGCTGGCCGGCGTCCGTGACGATGACGAGGTCCCATGCCTCCAGATTTCCGGCAGACGGAGCGGATGATGCGGCCTGGAGAAGATAGTCCTTCTCTTCTTCGGTGAGACAGTCGGTTTCGTACTCGCGGACCGAGTAGCGGGCCGCAAGAAAATTCTGGAATTCAGATAAGTCCATGTTCGTTCAAAACCGCATATGCGCCGGCGGCAACGGTTGTTATCGGGGTCATTGCCTCGCCTGCTTTGTCGGACGCAAGACCGAACTGGTTCGATTCGGCAAGGCCGATGACCGCGAGCAAAACGGCAGCCGCCTGATTGAACTCTTCCGCTCCGGTCATTTTTGCCGCGGCTTCGCAGTCGCTTGCGAGAACATCGGTCAACGCGATCAGAATGGTTTTTGCGCCGGCTTTCTCCTCTTTTTTCAGCGAGGGGATCGTTACGAACTGGTGGGCGATCATCATGATGTCGAGTTTGAGCCGCTCGGCGAGATGATATCGCAGAAGTGCATCTTTTGGCGTAAGGGTCATGATGTATTTGTTTTCCGTGAGGGAATAAATAGCATCTGATTGTGTACGCCGATGATTCGGACCGAATGAAATACTCCATCCGGAAATATCGGAAAAATGCGGTTCAGGTAGTGTTTTTCTGCCAAAGTCCGGTGATCCGTTCCGGGTGCGAGTAGACAGTGAATCTGGGCGGCCGGGTGAAGCAGATGAGCGTGATCCCGGATCTTTCGGCAAGAGCCGCTCCGGCGATCGTCGCCGCTGCCCGCGATATGATAATCGGTATGCCGGCATTTGCCGCTTTGGCGACCATCCCCTGCGGCATCCTGCCGGTACATCCGAGAATGCATTCACAAGGCGGCAGCTGATGTATCGTCATATAGCCGATGACTTTGTCGACCGCGTTGTGTCTGCCGATGTCGTTAGCATAGAAGATCACTTTTCCCTGATAATATAAGACTGCACAGTGCAGAGCTCCGGTCTTGTCCCACTGCTCGGTGTTGATAGTTTTGCGAACGGCAAATATCTCCTCAGGCGTTATCAGGACGCCGCCCTTTACGTTACTTTCGGACTCGCGGGGACAAAAGCCGCCCGCCGACTCCATTTTTCCGCATACCTGGGCGGTCTCTTCCGCCTCGACAAAGATATCCCTCCCTCTGACCTCAATCGAGCGGATCGTTTTGGTGATCCCTGCCGCGATAAAAAATCCTGCGCCAAGTTCTGCGAGGAACTCGGGCGTTGCCGTGTTGTCCAGATATTTTTCGCCGTTCAGATACAGGGTCACCATATCCTCGGAGACGACCTGATCGACGGATCGTGTTATCGTGCCGTTATCATACTGCCAGCCGGAAAGCAGGATCCCGTCTTCGCTTTTTGCCGCGGGTTCCGGTTCATCTGCTGGAAATCCGCGGATGCGTTTTGGATGCGAGTAGACGGTGAACCGGTTTTGCCGGGTGAAGCCGATGAGGGTCACACCCTCCTCTTTTGCGAGCATCGCTCCGGGATACGTCACCGCGGTCCTTCCGACGATCACGGGGATCCCGGCATTCACCGCCTTCATGACCATGCCTTTCGGCTGTCTGCCCGTACATCCAAGAACACACTCTCCAGGGGGTATTCCCTGCAGAGTCATGAACCCGATGAGTTTGTCAACAGCATTGTGCCGTCCGATATCGCTTGCAACGGCGATGATTTTGTGATCATGCCATAATGCGGCGCAGTGGAGACCCCCGGTCTGTCTCCAGACATCCACGTCCATAGCCCCCCGAACGGAGAATATCTCCGCTGGAGCGAGGAGCAGATCCGAATCGACGTGACCTTTTTTTTCCGCAGGAGCAAACCCTTCCCGCGGCCCGGTGCCGGGAAACACTTCCGCTTCCACAAACACGTCTCTGTTGGTGACCTGTACTGAGATGATCTTTTTTGCGATCCCGGCTGCGATGAAAAATCCTGCGCCGAATTCTCTAAGCATATCGCGGCTTGTGACAATGTGTAAAAACTCGCGGCCGTTGAGATGCAGGACGACCTCTTCTTCCAGCGCTACCGTGTCACTGATCTTCGTGATGTTTCCGTCGTTCCAGAGAACTGCGGGCAGCTTTCCGGTCATACTGATCTCCTTATCCGATGTCTCTTTCTGGGTCATATCTGTTCCTTCATTCTAGTAGTATGGGTTATCCGCAGACCTGACAGGTTTTGCTTCGCTTTACGGAAAATATATCCATTTTATTTATTTCACCGTCCCACACTAGTAACTTTCCTGCTAATGTCTCACCCGTGTTGGTGAGATATTTGATCGTTTCCTGCGCCTCTATTGACCCTATAATGCCTGCTGTAGTTCCAAGGACTGGTGTTTTTTTGGTAGTAACTGCGGATGGGAAAATACAACTGAGACATGGAGTTTTCCCGGGAATTATTAAAGTGGCCTGCCCGCACAAACCGGCTACTGCTGCATGAACGAGAGGTATTTCAAGTTCACGGCTCACTACATTCAGAACATATCTCCCCGTAAAATTATCTAGAGCATCGACGATAATGTCTGCGTTGCCTATCATACATTTTGCTGAGAATTCATCTATGAACTCATTGAACGCTGTTACTTTGACATCTGGGTTCAGTGCAAGGATCGTTTTCCTTGCAGACTCGGCTTTTGATGTGCCAATCCTCTCATCTGTGTGCAGGATCTGGCGATTCATATTGGTAATTTCAATTGTGTCCGAATCAGCTATCCGCAAATTACCGATTCCTGCTGCTGACAGATAGAATCCCACTGGTGAACCAAGTCCCCCTGTTCCCGCGAGGAATACGGTTGATTCATGAAGCATATCCTGTCCTTTCTCTCCTATGATGGGAATCTGGCGAAAATATCGGTCATTCATACTATTCGGTCTTCTATTTGAAGAGCCAAGTACCTGAATTGAACAGGTGTAGAGCTGCTCTGCAGGCAGCCGCGTAACCACTCCGCCAACTTGGCTAATATATACACACTGCGAAGTTCACAGTGTGAATACATAGTTATACTTCATTTATATATATTAGTTTCGTTAATGTGTGTGATATCTTTTAGAACGATGAATGGTTACATCAACCTCCTGTTTCTTTGAGGCGGCAATACAGTCTGGAAAAAAAGATTAGGGGGTATGTGAAATTCTTATCTGACCATCTCACCGTGGAGCGTGAGGTCCAGACCAATATACTCCTCATCCTCGGAGACCCGCAGGCCGACCGTTTTGTCCACGACCCAGGCAAGGAGATAGGTCATACCGAATGCAAACACCGCGGTAATGCATGCATCCAGGATCTGGATCCCAAACAGATAGGCGTTCCCCTCAATAAGACCGGATGCCCCGCCGACCGCCGCCGTCGCAAAGATACCGCAGGCGATGGTCCCCCAGAATCCGCCGACACCATGGATAGACCAGGCATCCAGACTCTCGTCGAATCCCTTCTTCACACGCCAGATAAGCGCATAGTAACAAAGGATCCCAGCGACCGTTCCGATTAAAAGCGCGGCCCACATATTCACAAATCCTGCCGCAGGCGTGATCGCGCCAAGACCGGCGATCGTTCCCGAGATAAATCCGAGCGAACTGGGTTTCCCGTGCCGCCAGTTTGCGATCATCCATGAGATCGTCCCCGCAGCCGCGGAGATCAGCGTTACCATGATCGCGTGGATCGCGAGGTCACTTGCCGCAAGGGCGCTGCCTCCGTTGAACCCCATCCAGCCGAACAGAAGCACGCCGCCTGCAAAGAACGTAAGAGGAATGTTCTGGGGGTTCAAGTTGTACGAACCGAACCCTGATCTTTTTCCGATGTAGATCGCGAGAGCGAGTGCGCTGAATCCTGCGCTGATATGCACGACCGTCCCTCCGGCGAAATCGAGAGCGCCGAGCTGCTGGAGCCAGCCGCCTCCCCACAGCCAGTGGGCGATCGGATCATACACCAGAGTCGTCCAGAGCACCCCGAACAGCGAAGATCTCCGCTGGAGCGAGGAGCAGATCCGAATCGACATGACCTTTTTTTTCCGCAGGAGCAAACCCTTCACGCGGCCCGGTTCCGGGAAAAACTTCGGCTTCCACAAACACGTCTCTATCGGTGACCTCGACCGAGATGATCTTTTTTGCGATCCCGGCTGCGATGAAAAATCCTGCGCCGAATTCTCTAAGCATATCGCGGCTTGTGACAATGTGTAAATACTCGCGGTCGTTGAGATGCAGGACGATCTCCTCTTCCCGCGCTGCCGTGTCGCTGATCTTTGTGATGTTTCCGTCGTTCCAGAGAACTGCGGGCAGCTTTCCGGTCAGGCCGGCGGGATCGTATTCTTTTTCTTCCGGGTTCATGGTGGTTCCTGAGAAGTATGTTTCTCCCTTTTTCAGGGCTGGGTATCCAGTTGTTTGGTGTGAGAGCTAATAGGATTTACGCGCTGGAGATATCCTCTTTTCTGGATTTTGATGTGAGGTAAAGGTGATTTGCCTGTCTGGAAATTCTGTAATGTCAAATATTATATAAAAAAAGAGTGTGGTCAGAGTGCATTGACCAGGGATTTTCTGGTGATGAACCCGATGACCTTTTCGCCTTCAGCGACCGGAATGGTGCTGATATTTTTGGCAAGCATCATATCCACTACTTTGGAGACAGGTGTATTTATCTGCGTAGTAACGAGGGGTGTTGACATGATGTCGCCTGCCGTTACGTTTCGGAGAGCGTTGTCGAAGTGTTTGTCGATCTCGCTTTTCAGTTTTACGAGAACTTTGGCAATATCCGTCTCAGTGACGATGCCGACGGACTTGTTTCCGTCCATCACAATAAACCGGGTCGCGCCGTTGTTTGCCATTCTGCGGTGAAGCTGGACGAGGCGGTCGTCCGGCGTGATACGCGGCGCGATCTCTGTCAATGTATCAAGCGGACCTTCGGGTATCATGTGTCTTAACAGATCGCCTTTGGTGACCTGGCCGATAAGCCGGTGTTCTTCATCCCAAACAATGACGATCTTGTATCTTTGGAGAAGCGGGACGAGCAGTTCGGCGTCCTGATCCTGATAAACCGAGGTGAAGTCCTCTTTCGTAACGCTTGCAACACGAATCTGGGATGCCGGGATATTGCCGGTCTTTTTACTTCCCATCTTTTCTGCGATGGTCCGGCGGGAGGCTGTCCCCACGACAACACGGTCGTTTGTTACAACGATCGGATCAATTCCTTCGCCAAGCATCTTTGAAAGGGCTTCCGGGATCAGTGCAGATTTTGCAATCGAAACGGGCTTGGACATTACGTCTTTTACGGTTAGTTTCTGGTTCATGTTTGCTTCCTCCTCTTTGAAGAGTGTATTCAATCGCGTGGCAGAAAACATCATCTCTCTCCGCAGTCATCCGCCTGCAGAGGATGTTTTCGGGTATCCACCAGATGAATCATCTGCATCTGTTTTCAGACGTCATCCGGTGAAATGGTTTACATCGTTCCAGTCAGCGCTTTTACCAGGTCGAATTCGGTCACAATCCCGCTGAGCCGTCCTCCGTCCATAACGGGGAATGCTCCGATCCCGCGGTTCAGCATCTCTTTTGCTACTGCGTTGATCGGCATGTCGGTCGAGACCGTTCTGATGTCGGCTGCAGTCATGATATCGCGGACGGGGAGGCTGAGGACCTCATCAACTGTCCCTGTCTGCATCTCGGAAAAGACCCTGCCTTTTCCAAGATAGCCCATAATGTCCGTCGCTGTGATCATACCGAGCAGTATCCCGTCTTTAACCACGGGAAGACGCCGGTATCCGTCGTCAACGATCTGTTTTGTAACATGACTGAGAGGCAGATCGGGTGCAACCTTCTTTGGGCATGCGGTCATGATCTCGTCGACCACCAGATCCGATTCTTTCCCGGCAAGCATCCGCATCAGATCGTATTCGGTGACGATCCCTGCGAGTGTTGTGTCGGGGTTGAGAATGGGAAAACCGCCGTGTCCTGTTTCCAGAAGGATGGAGGCTGCTTCTTTGATGGTCGTTGCCGGTGAAAAACCGGTCACACTTTCGGTGGCGATCTCCCGCAGGCTTTCATTCAAGGCGGCCAGAAGATTTCCTTTATGCTTGTTTGCAATAAGGTTGTATCTGCTGCCTCCTCCCATCATGTCGATAACATCAGTGATCGTTACAATCCCAATCAGTTTCTTGGTTCCGGGATCGGTGATCGGCAGGCGACGAAAGTTGTGCCGGCTCATCATCTGGATCCCCTCGATTATCCTCATGGTGGGAGGTACCGAGATGACATTCAGACTTGCGATATCAAGAACGCTGTTCTTTTTTGTTTTGGATTGTTTTGCTGGTGATGTCATGTTTTTACCAACGCTAAGGTGGTATAATGAGTTAATGCTCTGTCATGACTTAATAGGCTTATGATACGAGTATCTTTTTTCCATCGCAGGAAAAATTCGTGAACGGAATGCAGATATTTGTCCATTCCTGATAAATATTTTTCGGAACATCCATTCACAGTAAAGATCTATGAAGGCATTGCAAGGTATAAGGGAGACGGGTCCGGATCCGGCCGTAATGTTCTGTCGATATTTCTCCGGGTCATAGCATGAGGTTTATATCTCAGTAAAGGGGAATATACTACATAATCCAATTTAGGTGTTTTAATGGTAGCATTTCCTCGTCTCAGAAGCTTTTTCGGAAAGCTGTTTGGCAAAAAACGTTCGCGGGTGGGTATCTACGGCCCCCCGAATGCGGGTAAAACCACACTTGCCAACCGTATAGTTCGCGATGTGACCGGTGAAGCTGTCGGTCCTGTCAGTGAGATCCCTCATGAGACCCGTCGTGCAAGAAGAAAGGAGGGCGTTGAGATCAATTCGGGAAGCAGCAAACTGCTCATCGATATCGTTGACACTCCCGGTGTCACAACGAAGATCGATTATCACGAGTTTCTGGAATATGGTATGGATCAGGACGAAGCCGTGGCCCGTGCCCGTGAAGCAACTGAAGGTGTTGCCGAAGCAATGCACTGGCTGCGTGAAGATATCGACGGCGTGATCTATGTCCTCGACAGTACCCAGGACCCGTTCATGCATGTGAACATCATGATGGTGGGTATCATCGAATCGCGGAAACTGCCGGTGATCATCGTTGCAAACAAGATCGATCTGCCGGACGCATCTCCGCAGCGGATCAAGAGCGCGTTCCCCCAGCACCCGGTGGTCCAGATCTCCGGTCTTGAGGGCAACAACATGGAAGAGCTTTACGCGAAGATCTCCGAGGTTTTCAGGTGAGGTAGATGATTCAGGGAGTTCAGATTGATATGCTGTCTGCAGAGCGTCTTTCCAAGATGACGTCGTATGAAAAGATACGGCTGATCCTGGATGATGTCCGTCAGGGCAGTGTCGTCGTCCTCGAGCAGGGTCTCACTCCGGAGGAGCAGGGGAAACTACTCGAGACGACCATGATGGAGATCACCCCAGGCGGCTTTTCCGGGATCGAGATCGAGACATATCCCTCGATGGGCGGTGACAAAGGATTCTTTACGAAGGTATTCGGAAAGAAGAGCAATGCTCCGCGTCTGATGGTCATCGGCCCGGTCGATCAGCTGAAAATGCTATCCCGGGAAAAAGACAGACTTATTGCATGGGCCTCGGCAGCACAGTAATCTATGCCGCATAAATGTACAAAATGTGGACGCGAGTTTCGTGACGGATCGGTCGAGATCCTTCGCGGATGTCCGAGTTGCGGCGGCAAAAAATTCCTCTACGTAAGTGACCGTGTAAAAAATGCGGATGTGTTGGAGGAGAAGTCTATTGAAAAGATCGCTGAGGAAACGAAGCAGGAAGTGCTCGAAGTAAAACACCAGGGTCCGGCCACCCGCCCGACTGATATTTTAGAGCGTGTCGAGAGTGTCAGGATCGTCAGCAAAGGGACGTATGAACTGAATCTCGAACGGCTGGCTGAATCTCAGGATATCATCATAGGCATGGGGGATGACGGCAAGTATATGCTGGATCTTCCTTCCATGTCAAAGAGAAAAGCCGATCCTAAAAAGAAATAGGATTCCATATATTTTTTCTCAGATCACTTGAACTGAATTTTTTTACGGCGCAAATCGTTGCCTCATTTTAGACACTGATGTGAAATAATCAGTCGAATTGTATAAAAAAATCTTAAAAAAACAAAGCGGGCCTAAAGGGATTTGAACCCCTGACCTACGGATTAAGAGTCCGTCGCTATTCCTGACTAAGCTATAGGCCCTTGTTCTTGTGTCGTTTGACCTAATTAGATACGTCATGGGAATATTTATAGATTTTCTTATGATATTTCTGCTGCAGTTCAATCTCCATATCCTTAATAACCAGCCGATACTAATAAGATACGTATGGTTGAGACTGATGGGACTCAGACCGTATCCCAGAAAAATAAAAATAAACAAATAAAATATCTCATTCTGGGATGCGGCAGCATTGGGTATAACGTACTTGAAGAACTCAGCGAGTCAAATGACAACATTCTGATCGTTGATTCTGATGAAAAACGCATCGATGATCTGCGGGACCGCAGGCATCAGGCAACCGTCGGCGACATCAGCGATCCGCTGATCCTTACGAAACTTCCTGAACCGGAAGTCGTATTTGTTCTTTCATCCGACAAGGATGCAAATCTGGCCGCAGTTCAGAACATCAGAAAGGCATATCCGAATGCAAATATCATCGCCCGCGCCGTTGACCTCTTTTCTACCGATCAGCTTGCCGACAACGGCGCCGATGTTGTTCTGTATCCGCAGAAGGTCGTGGCCAAGTCTGCCGTAAACCATATGGCAAATCTCATCGCATCGAGAAATGCCCAGAAACTTTACTCTCTTCTTTCTTCATGGTCCGGCACGCTTGGCATCATCACGCATAAAAATCCTGATCCGGACGCGATCTCCAGCGCTATGGCGCTGTCCGTGATCGCTCACGATGCCTCGAAAGGCAAACTTGCGACCCGGATCCTTTACGAGGGAAATATCGGCCATCAGGAAAATCGTGCGTTTGTCAACCTCCTTGAGATCAAAATGGAGCATCTCACCAAAGAGATCCTTGCTGAGTGTGACTACCTGGCGCTCGTGGACTGTGTTGCGCCTGGAATGAACAACGATCTGCCGGCAAACACCAAGATCAATATCATCGTGGATCACCACAGCGCTGAGGGTGTGGCAAGGGAGTATAAACCCGAATTCCTTGAATCGAGGCCCGATGCCGGAGCAACGGCATCCGTTCTCACGCAGTATCTCCAGGAGCTGTATCTCCCGATCGACACGAAAGTGGCGACCGCTCTTTTCTACGGGATCCGCGCAGACACCCACGAGTTCCAGCGAAATATCTCATCTCAGGATCTGTATAATGCGGCCTTCCTTCTTCCTCACGCAGACCGCGCTCTCCTAGAGATCATCATGGCCCCGTCGCTTTCTCAGGAGACGCTCGATGTTTTGGGCAATGCGATACAGAACCGCGAGGTAAAGCACGGGTATCTCTTCTCCAACGTCGGTTATGTCAGAAACAGGGATGCCATCCCGCAGGCTGCAGATATGCTCCTGACGCTCGAAGGGGTCACAACTTCCATGGTGTATGGTATCACCGATACCCACATCACCCTTTCTGCCAGAAACAAAGACATCCGTCTGCATGTCGGCGACGTGATGAAGGATGCTTTTGCCAGGATCCCTGGCGCTTCAGCCGGCGGGCATGCGACAATGGCGGCTCTTTCCATCCCGCTGAACGCGTTTTCCCTAGTCAAAGATAAAGAGGAGCTCCTTTCTATGGTCATCGACCCGATCCTTTCCAATTTCATGAAGATCGTTGGTATATCCGAGGCTGAGGGAGATGAAACCTGAAGACTGGGAACCCTGTTATCTTCGGATCCTTGCATACTTCGGCTTCTCCCGTGAGGATGATGAACGTTCGGCTGAGCTTCTTTCGGCACTTTTGCCAAGGAACGATATTGCACTTCTGAAGGATACGATTCGCGGGAAGGATTGTATCGTCTGCGGAAACGCTCCGTCGCTCCCTCTCGATCTGAAAACTGCGGATCTCACAGGAAAAGTTGTGATTGCGGCAGATGCAGCGGCCCGTGTACTTTTTCTTCGGGGCATCCGGCCGGAGATCATCCTCTCGGATATCGACGGGATGGATGATGATTTTTTGACCATGAACGATGCCGGCACCATTCTGGTTCTGCATGCGCACGGGGACAACATTCCGCTTGTTCAGTCCTGGGTCCCGAAGGTTCGCGGCCCGGTGGTCGGGACAACACAGAGCACGCCCCTTGCCAATGTCTATAACTTCGGCGGATTCTCCGACGGCGACCGGTGTGTGTTTGCGGCGCATGAGCTTGGAGCTGCGTCCGTTGAGCTTATCGGCTTTGATCTTGATGATGCCAATGTCGATCCGGTGAAACACGGAAAACTGATGATCGCCCGCAAACTTCTCAAACTGGCTGGTCATGATGTCTGATGCGGTGATCATAGACGGGTATGTGGATGAACCTGCATGCCTGGGCGTTCCCCCGTATATCTCTCCCTACATCAGGACAACTGCGGGTGTATTGAAGGAGCACGGCTACTCTGTCAGGTATGTGACAATCGACGAACTGCGCAAAGATCCTCTGTCTGTTCCAAAACTGCGGGAGGCATCCGTTGTCGTTATGATCGCAGGCGTCACGGTCCCCGGGAAGTATCTGTCCGGAACGCCGGCCACGCTTTCCGAACTCCAGCAGATCGGCTTCATGCTGCGCGGCCGGTCGGTCTCTCTTCTTGGCGGCCCGATTGGGTTTGGCTACTCGCCGCAGGGAGGGGCGCGGGCAGTAAAAGAGGCTGTTTCCGGATGGACGGCAATGCTGAAGGGGGAACCTTCTGCTGCTCTCGATGCATATCTCTCGGGCGGAGAGCCGGATGGTATCCTTTCGTATCCTGAGTATGACAGATGGGCAGTCCTCGGCGCTGATATCATTAGCCAGCATCCGTTTTTCCCCCATGTCATGTGCGAACTTGAGACAGCCAAGGGGTGTTTCCGGTGCATAACGGGCGGCTGTTCCTTTTGTACTGAACCGCTGTACGGGATGCCGCGTATGCGCGAGGCTGCCGGAGTATGGCGTGAAGTTTCTGCACTCGCACAGGCGGGAGCCCGGCATTTCCGGCTTGGCCGTCAGCCTGATCTGCTTGCATACGGGACGTCGGGCACCGAGTATCCGCGACCCGAGCCCGACAAACTTCGTGCGCTTTTTACCGGCATCCGCAAAGCTGCTCCTGATCTTTTGACGCTGCATATCGACAACATCAACCCCGGGACGATCGCACGCCACGAAGAGGCTTCCAGAGAAGCTCTTTTGGCGATCGTGGAGGGACATACCGAAGGGGACATCGCGGCATTCGGCGTTGAGTCGGCCGATCCTGTCGTGATCGAGGCAAACAATCTGAAAGGTTCGCCTGAAATGATTTTCCGCGCTGTCGAGATCGTCAATGAGGTGGGCGCCGTTCGAAGAAACGGAATCCCTGAACTTTTACCAGGTCTTAACTTTATCGGGGGACTTGCCGGCGAGACTGCGGAAACCTTTGCGCTGAACAAAGCATTTCTGGACAGGATCCTGGCATCAGGTCTGCTTGTCAGGAGAGTGAACATCCGCCAGCTCATGCCTTTTGAAGGGACCCGCGCTTATGAGAACAACTGTCTTGGCATGCATGACAAACTCTTCCATCAGTTCAAGGATGATGTCAGAAGCACGTTTGATACTATTATGCTCGAAAGGGTGTTTCCCCCAGGGACCGTCCTGTCCAATGTTCTTGTCGAAGTCACGGGTCCGGTTTCTTTCGGCCGTCAGATGGGGACGTATCCTATCCTTATCGGGATCCCGCAGCAGCTTTCCTGCGGAACTCTTCTGAATACTGCGGTCGTTTCCTATGGCGCACGCAGTCTAACTGCCCTGCCGGTCCCGATACAGATCAATACACTGCCTGCTTCAGCACTCAAATGGATCCCCGGCATCTCTAAGAAACTTGCGCAGAAAGTTGCTGCAGGCAGACCGTTTGCCGGTGTCAGCGATTTCAGATCGCTGGTTACGTCAGAAGAGATCGCGCCGTTTCTGCCGCTGATGGAATTTTAAAGATCTTTTTCCAGAATGAGCCTGGATATGTCAGGGTAGAAATAGTTCTCTTCTCTCTTTTTGATGGAAAATCCGTTTTTCAGATAGAAGGATACCGCAGCGCTGTTTGTATCTGCCACCGTGAGGTGGACTTTATTCACACCGTGTTTTCGCAGCTCGGAAAAAAGCCTGGTTGTGAGCCGGGTGCCTGCTTCTATTCTTCGAAAGTCGCTTTTGACGCCGATTCGAATGAGTTTGCCGACTTTTGGATCGTTAAAGTGGATCCCTCCGAGGATATAGCCGACGATCTCCTGCGTATCTGTTCTTTCTGCCACAAAAAACAGATCCGGGAACAGTTCTTCGATGTGGCGGAAGAGGATATGCCCCCCCATTCCCTCGAAAAGCACCGAGTCGAGACGGCAGAGGGCAGGATAATCTGCTGAAGTGTAGGGTCTGACCCGGAACGGTTCCATGATTTTGTAATGTTTGGCTTTCAGATGTGTTGAATTTATCTTTGTGAGCATGGTTTTGGGTGGATCTATGGGGATTCAGGGGGTCTGCACCCCGATGGACCTGGGAGGTGTTCATCGGGTGGCTTTTTCTGAAGATCCGGCAGTTCATGTCTTAAGGATCCGGCCGCAGATTTGGCTTTTCGCCGGAGAGACAGGCTCATACTTTCCGGAAAATAGGAAATTACTTATGTTCGAACGCAGATATCATTCAATACTATGAAGTGGCAGATATCAGAACTATTTGGGATGAGTGTTTATTCCGATAAAGCAGTGTTCCTTGGAAAGGTGGAGGATGTTGTACTGGATGTTACTAATAAAAAGATCAGCGGCCTCGCTCTTTCCAACGTGAATAAAGATGTAATCGACACGAAGAATTATCAGGGTGTCATCATCCCCTACAGAATTGTCAAAGAAGTTGGTGACATCATCATAGTCCGCCACATCCCGGGAGCTTTCAAGGTTGCCGGGGAGCCTTTATTTGGAGCGTAAGATATCCTGTATGAAAGATCGTGAGATTTTTGCCGGTCTTTCTACCACTGTCCCTTTTGTATTGCGGCTTGACGGCAGGTCGTTTCATCGCTTTTCCAAAGACCGGTACAAAAAACCCTACGATAAGGTCTTTTCCGATGCGATGGTCAAGACTGCTCGCGCCCTCATCACCGACAGCGGTCTCTCTCCATCGTTTGCCTACACGTTTTCCGATGAGATCAGTATCTATGTCCCGGCGCCGGTATTCGACTGTCGGGTGGAGAAGCTTGTCTCCGTCTCGGCATCGTTCGCTTCATCGGCGTTCACGCTGTACGCAGGGGCTGAGCAGCCTCTGGCATTCGACTCGCGGGTGATCCCGATGGAGGAAGGGCTGTTTCCAGATTATCTATCCTGGCGGCAGGCCGAGGCATGGCGAAATCATATGAACGGATATGCGCAGAAACTCCTTTTGGACGAGGGAGTTTCACCAACGAATGCGCAGAAACAACTGGACGGAATGAACGCCCCCGCTCTGCACGAGTTTGCTTTCTCCAGGGGCGTGAATCTTGCTCTGACACCTGCATGGGAGAGGCGCGGGATCTGCATCTATCGGGATACGGTGATGCGTGAAGGGTATAATCCGATCACTGATGAGCATGTTTCGGTCACGCGGATCGTGCCGGTCGTTGATGAAGAGGTGCCGCTTTTCAAAACACCGGAAGGGACGTCCTGGGTCCTTGAAAAGATCCGCTGATCCGATTCTCTTTTTTGTGATTTAACTATCCGTTTGGAGTCAGAGACGCAAACTAAAAAAAATCAAAGATAAAAACATAGCGAGGGATGGATTTGAACCATCGGTCTACGGGTTATGAGCCCGTCGGGATTTCCTGACTACCCCACCTCGCTTTACAAAAGCTTCACACATCATCTCTGTGTGCCTTAAAATATAGGTGGCTGCTGCTTAAATAGATTTGCAAATTATGTTTCCATATGATGATATGGATGCATCTCTTATCTACAAATACAGATGAAATGCTCACTTCTCTTCGATCTTTCTCACAGGCGCGCCAGTGCCGGTGACCCGGCTTATCCGCACTTTGGAATCAGTGTCTTCTCTGTACTTCGTGTATGAGCGTGTTTGCTGATCTCCACCCTACCCTCCAGGAGCTGCTTCTCTCCGGTCTTGAATGGGACGAGCTCCGGCCCGTTCAGACTGAGGCCTTTCTTTCAGTGGCCGGCGGGGCCGACACCCTCGTTCTTGCGCCGACTGCAGGAGGAAAGACCGAGTCTGCATTTTTTCCGGTTATCGATGCGATCTTAAAGCAGCCTTCGGAGAAACTGTCTGCGGTCTACATCTCTCCGTTAAAAGCCCTCATCAATGATCAGCTGGACCGGATACTTTTCATGTGCTCCCGGACCGGGCTCGATGCTTCGGTGCAACATGGTGACATTTTGGATCGGGACCGTTTTGATTTTACCGGGCCTGAGCATACCGACATCCTGCTGACCACCCCCGAGTCTCTTGAGGTCCTCATAAGCGACTCAAGGACCAGGGAAGCATTCAATGAGGTCAGATACATCATCATCGATGAGATCCATGCCTTCATGGAGTCTGACCGCGGTGTCCATCTTCTTTGTCTGATGGACCGTCTGGACATACTTGGGACACAACCGATCATACGGATCGGTCTTTCGGCCACCATCGGCAATCCCGAAACGCTTCTTTCCTGGTTCTCCGGACCCGGCAGGAAAAAACATCTCGTCTCGATCCCCTCCCCCTCCTCAAAAAAACAGTTCATGTTTGCGGTTGAGCAGGAGTTCTCCCGACAGGTGCATGCGATAGCAAAAGCAGTTTACGGAAAAAAAGCCCTGGTCTTTACCGAAAGCCGCAGCCTTGCCGAGCGGCTGGTCGTCCCCCTGCGCGAAGAACTGCCGCTGGTGTTTCTTCATCACTCCTCCGTGTCTCCGGAGGATCGTGAAGCGGCTGAACGGTCCTTTGACTCTGCCGGCGGGACCTGTGTGATTTGTACAAGCACGATGGAGCTTGGCGTTGATATAGGGGAACTCGATCTTGTCGTTCAGTATGGAGCGCCGCGTTCGGTCTCTTCGTTTCTGCAGAGGCTTGGCCGGACTGGCAGACGAGGGATGCCGGCCCGCATGCTTTGCATCGTTTCCAATACCTGTGACCTTCTGACTGCAGTATCTGTGATCGAGGCTGCGATGGATCATAAGGTCGAGCTGCTGACCCCTCCCTCATGTCCGTATCATGTTCTTATCCAGCAGCTGTTTCTTCTCTTAATGGGGAAAAATGGGATGAGTCTTCGAAGCATCATCAGTGCTTTATCCGCGCTGACTCCGTTTAAGGAGCTGTCTCCAAGTCATTACTCTTCTATCCTGGCGCATCTTACTGCACAAAAGTATCTTGTCCGCTCAGGTGATCTGTATCTTGCGGGATCTCGGGCGGAGCTGGAGCTTGGCCGATCCAACTGGATGACCCTCATCTCTGTCATCCGTGATTCTGGAGGGTATCTCGCGGTGCTTCCAGACGGCACGGTGATCGGCACGCTCGATCCGCGTTTTGTCGGCGGCGACCCGGGTAAGACCTTTTCTTTCACCGGAAAAACCTGGCGACTCCTTCACCGAGATGATGTACATAAACGCGCCCTTATCGAGCCGGCATCCGTCAGAGGTGAGGTGAAACGTCCGTTCTGGAGCGGAGGGGAGGGGGGGAGTTATGCAAGCGGTCTTGTGTGCCAGTCGGTTGCCGCAGTTCTCAGCCGCGGCGTTTCCCGGATCCCTCTTCCCCCGGCAGAGAAGGCGGTGATCGCCGATCTGATCTCTATACTGCCTGATGATTTTTCGCCCGGGAAGATCCACATCCGCGCAGAACCGGAATTGAACGGATATTCAGTCGTCGTATCCACATTTCTCGGCACGCGGGCAAATCAGGTGCTTGCGCATCTTCTGAAAAATCGGCTCGAAGGAAAACATGCCGTTCGTTATACGCAGTTTGCGATCCGGATCTTTGACTGGGAATCACCAAAAGCCGGAGAATATATTGCCGGCATCCTGGAGGAGCTTGGCCGTATGTCTGTTATTCCGATTGCAGAAGAACTCCCCCGTCTTCCGGAAACCGCCTGGAAGTTCGGCGAGCTGCTTCCCGAAGAGCTTCGACTGGAGATGGCGGCTTATGATTATTATGATATTCCTGCTCTGCTTGAAGCATTATCCAGTACTTTGGTCGTGCAAAGATCTGGTGAATGATCTTGATCAGGTTTTTCCCAACGCATGTGCTGCTTCCCGCATCTCTGCTGCCGCCCTCGCGTTTGCGATATTCCTGTAGCATTCATCGATCTCAAAACCGATGAACGGGATCCCCAGACGGATCGCCGCGACCGCAGTATTGCCTATCCCCATGAACGGATCCATCACCAGCCGGCAGTTTTCCAACCCGTGATCTTTGATGCACATCATGGGCAGCTGGATCGGAAATGTCGCCGGATGCGGCCTGCTTTCCCTGATGGTCTCATAGGGGATGAACCATGTGTTTCCTCTGTCCCTGATATCCCGCTTCTCTCCTCCCCAGCGGTTCACATTGCTTTTATCCTGATACGGAACGCCGTTTGCCAGCCGGTCGATTTCAACAGCGCCTTTTTTCGTGAAGTGAAAGATGAATTCATGACAATCGTTATGATAGCGTTTACTGTTTATCGGTTTGTAATGCCCGGCCGCTACCCCCTCTTCAGGGAGCGCGATGGATTTTATCCAGTGGATCATATTCTGGAGCACGAATCCCTGCTCTCTAAACGTCTGAGCCACGTCAATAGGTATCCATGGGTCCTTCAGGCTTCCGCCGACATTCAGATAGAAAGATCCCTGATCTGAGAGGACACGCAACGACTCCGCTGCAACCGTTCTCATCCACTTCAGATAGGTATTTCGCGGGATCGTATCATCATATGTCGTGTAAGCTTTCCCGATGTTGTACGGGGGCGAGGTGACAATCACATCAACACTCCCGGCCGGCAATCCGGCCATGCCGTCGACACAGTCTGTGTCGTAGATCATGTTGAGTTCAGCCATGTTTGACGATCGCGACTACGGTGATTTCATATGTCATAGTTTCCCCGGCAAGGGGATGATTTGCATCCACGATGATCTTTGTATCAGTGACATCAGCGACCGTGACTTTGCATAACCTGTCGAAGACTTCGACGGTGATGATATCTCCAGGTCTTGGTTCGTGGTCAAGCTGGAGTTTTTTTCGTTTTATCGGGATGACGAGGCGTTTGAGGTATTTGCCGTAGGCTTTTTCCGGAGGCAGCACGACTGTCGCCGTTTCGCCCTCATTTTTTCCAATCAATGCTTCTTCAAAGGCGGGGTTGATCTGTTTTTTTCCCAGTGTGAAGGTGACAGGTTCACCTGTACGGGTATCTTCGAATATCTCTCCGTCCGGACGTTTGCTGATAAAGTGGACCTGCAGCGTATCCCCGGATTCTGCGACAGACATACCTATCTGTATGGCTGAAGGAATACTTTAATGGTTCGCGTTCGCAACATACAGTATGGCCGCATCTTCGTTCTGCCCGGCAGCAATGCGGTAAAAAAAGGTTAAGTGGCTGAGATCAGGGGGATGACGAGTTTTTTATACACGCCGTCGCCGCTCTGATGCAGGATCCTGAACTCATAAGTCCCGGGTTTATCCACTTCAACGGTCCAGATGTAGTTTCTTCCGTTCTCATCAACGGTACTGTCATTTCCGACGATATTGATCCCTTCTGAATCAAGGGGTCTCCATGCAAGGCTATGCGGACTCGTGATGATGACAGTAAAGCTTTTTTCGCTGTTTTTTTGAATCGCGTATGAGTCCATTTCTACCTTCTTCTATTGGTTTACATCATTAAATGTATTATAATTGAAAATTCGGATCGAATATTTATATATTTTTTGGTTCAATTTCCAAAGAATATTTTGAAAAACCCGAAATACGTTCAGATTTAAACACGCCGGATACGTATCCGTTCCGCATCTCACATTAAGTAAAAGAGCTTGGATTTCAGATCAAAATAGAAAATAAAGAACGCCGAGGGGGAGATTTGAACTCCCGAGGTGTCGCCACCAGTGGCTTTCGAGGCCACCGCCCTTCCGGACTAGACTACCTCGGCAGGCATCTATACGATACGTTACTGTATGCGCGTAGTAAGCATACGTCTTTGTCTGTAAAAAATATATGGGATTGGTTGCCGGATCTACATCTGACCGGCGCCTTTGGAGATCATCATGTCATCGACGCGGATGAGGAGCATGGCGGTCTCCGAAGCGCTCTGGATCGCCTGGCGTTTGACTCTCTTTGGTTCAACAACGCCCTGCGCTTTCATATCAACAACGGTCCCGGTAAAGACATCGAGGCCTGCGTACTTCTGACCCATTGCATGGGCCTGACGGAGATCGATGACTTTGTCGACCGTATCGAACCCTGAGTTTTCGGCAAGGGTCTTTGGGATGATCTCGAATGCTTTTGCATATGCTTCGATAGCCAGCTGGACACGGCCGCCTTCGGTTGCTGCATACTCACGCAGTCTGAAGGACAGTTCAGTCTCGACCGACCCGCCACCAATAGTATAGGATCCGTCTTCGATGACATCCTGGACGACACGTTTTGCATCTTCGATCGCGCGTTCGAGTTCGTCGACAAGGTGCTGGGAGGATCCGCGGAGGAGAATGGTGACTGCCTTGGCGTTTTTGCATTCCGAGAGCTTGGTCATCTCCAGATCGTCGAGCATATCGAGTCTGCCTGCAGATCCGATCACTTCCGGTGCGAGGTCTTCGGGTTTGTTGATTACCTGTCCGCCGAGTGCTTTTGCCGCGTATTTCAGATCTTTTTCCGGAACGAATTCAAGGGCATAGATGCCGTTTTCGCCAAGGTAATACTGTACCGGGTCGGCGATGCCTTTCTGACAGAGGACGACGTTCACACCGTTCTCAACAAACTTTTCCGCCATTGCCTTCAGTGTTGCGCGCTCTGCTGTGGAGAATGCCGAAAGCTGTTCTGCGGACGTGATCTTGATCTTTGATTTGGTCTGGGTCTTGGTGATCTCAAGCGGACCTGCGATAAATGCTGCTTTGACGCCTTTGATCTTCTTGGGCATCAGTGAGTCGAGGCGGGTCTTGTCGATCAGAACACCTTTGATAAGCTCTGCACTCATCGTGTCGCTGCGTTTTGTTTTGACAAGGATGTCGTCTTCATTGACGAGCGTCTTTTTACCGGTGGTCTCTGCAACACCGGAAACTGCCTCAACGACCACATCACATGCATGATCCATGATGTTTTCGATGGATTTTCCGGTCATCGCTGTTTTGGCGATCTGTTTCAGCATGACTTTGTCTTTTGGCGTGACATCGATCGAAAGTTTTTCGAGGAGTTCAAGTGCCTTGAGCATACCAAGGTTGTATCCCTTTGCGATCACCGACGGGTGGACACCGCTGTCGATCAGATGTTCTGCCTGTTCCATAAACGAACCGACCAGAACCACGGCGGTCGTCGTTCCGTCACCGCACTCATCGTCCTGGGTCTCTGCGACCTCAACGACAAGTTTTGCGCCCGGGTGTTCGACATGGATCTGGTGCAGGATCGTTGCTCCGTCGTTGGTAATGACGATGTCGTCACTGCCCTGGGTGACCAGCATCTTGTCCATTCCGCGGGGACCAAGAGTTGTTCTCACTGTGTTGCCGAGGACCTTTGCTGCCATGATATTGGAGCGAAGTGCTTCCTGCCCTGGGACGCGCTCTACGTTATTACGTAAAATGACGACCTGCTGACCTGAGTTGTTTGCCATAATCTCTATTCTCCTGTACTAGTGTGTTAAAAAAGTGGATTGGACTTCTATATAAATATGATGTATTGGGTGCTGGCTGTTCAGTCGATACGTTTAATTGTAAAGAGCGAGTAGACCGGAACGCCCTCTATTTCCCTGACACCGCGCTTATCAAAGATGACACATATGCCGACCGGGGTGGATTTGTGACGGCGCAGGTAATTCACTATCTCAGTGAGAGTGTTGCCGGTGGTGATACAGTCATCCACGATCAGGCAGCGTTTCTGAGAGACTTTGCTGAAGTTTCCGGAGATCGATCCTATTTTACCTTCGGGGTTGTGTTTCGACGGGTGATAAATGGCAAGATTCAGTCCGTCCTCTGCGGCGATCATCGTTGCGAGGGGCACGCCTGATACGGATATCCCGATGACCGTGTCGATCCCCTCTTCCTCCTCATTCGCCGCTTCAAAGTTGGCCAGCATCATGGATGAGATGCCGCCAAGAAGTGTGGAGTTCGAGCTGACGGTCGTCCAGTCGATATGCACATCTTTTGGTGCTGCAATGCCGGCTTTTCCCTGCGTCAGAAGCCAGGTGACGGTATCGACCGAAAGACTGAGTTCATCAGCTATCTGGCCTGAGGAGTGACCTTCGGAATGAAGGTCCTTTGCTTTTGTCATGAGCTCTTCTAAGGAAGACATATGAAAAGTAATCGCTTTCCCCGCTATATATGCTTTTGTGATGCACTCATCCTGAAAAATGCGGTCAGCGGACCGGAAATATGGGAAACTTACAAAACGTGAGACATCAAACAGTTCACGCAGATATGTCGGCAAAATATGTGACCACTTCATTTCAGAAAAAAGTCACGCCGTATCTCACCACGTTCAACGATGCTGAAAAAAAGCAGTTCTACCTTGATGCAGATGAGGCTGTGAAAGAGCTTGTTTCCATGGGAAAAGATCCCAAACAGGTCCTCTGGGTCATGCAGAGTATAGGATTGTATTTGTATGGAAACGCCGGAAAGAACTTCTATGTCGATTACCAGAAGATCGTTCTCTCGGATACCTGCGTGCTCTGGTCGATGCAGCCTCCAGGGGGCGGGTGCATCCATCTCTTCCAGACTCCTGAAGGCAAACTGCTCATCGATGCAGGGTATGGAGTCAATTATGATGACTGGCTGAAAACGCTCGCAGATCTTGGTCTTGGTGATTTTTCTGATGTAAAATATGTCCTCTGCACCCACGGAGATGCTGATCATGTGGGCATGACCGGACATATGCCGGTCCCGCCGTTTGTTCACCCTACGACCAAAGAGATCCTTGAGAACGGCTCGCGCTCATTCGCCTCCACAAATGATCTCGTGCTGTTGGAACATGTCTATACGACGACGGTCAATACCTTCTCCCAGCTGGCATTTCCCAAAGAGTATATCCTCAGTAAAACCGACCCTCTGCGGATGAGGGGGATCTTTCCGGTCATTGATGAGATCAGGTTTGCCGGGCTCAGGTTCGAAGTATGGGAAAGTCTCGGCGGCCATCTCGCAGGTCAGCTCTTTTTTTATGAACCGGAAGTTGGTCTGCTCTTTACAAGCGATGCAGTGTTAAACCTCGCGACCCTCACGCCCTGGCGGCTTGTTTATGGTTCGATCCCTGATTATCTGATCACCACGGTCAATATCAACAGTGAGATCGGCAGATATGAACGGACGGAACTGATGAAACTTGCCGGGGAACTGGATGCTGAACTGAGGAAAAAAGGCCAACGTCTCAGGTTATGTTGCGGACACGGCGCGGTGTCGGTTCTTGATGAAGCCGGCCGTCTAAGTGTTTCTGATCCTGTGATCCATTATTCAAGGAGAAGACACACCGAACGACTTCACGACCTTTTCACGAAGGTCTCATGGCGGATAAAGCGGCGGTTCATCTGAGCCGTTTTTCTTTTTCTGTCCCTCTTTGGATAGGGGCCGACCCGCACACCGGACAGTCGGGCTGTCCAGGCGGGATCTCTGCGCCGCACCCTGAACAGATAAGTTTCCAGACCCGCTTTTTTGCTCTCCTCTGCATGATGGATCTGAAAGGGATCTTCAAATGCCTGCAGACGTTCTGGACCGCAAAGTCATCGGTGACGACCGTTCCTTCTAGTGTCAGGCCAAGAGCGATGACCGAGATGTCGGTGTCGGAAAGGACCCGTGCATCTCCGCTTTTGAGTGCCGCATTCGTTGCCGCAAACAGATGCTCCGCCTCCGGTTCAGTCACAACAAGGCCTTTTTCCGCCAGGATCTCGTAACGCATCTTTGATGCGAGATCCTTGAGCTCGCCAACCACCTCCGGTGTGGTGAAAAACTCTCCGTCAAGGTTGTAATCGCCAAAAAAATAGGATGAATCCAGAATATATTTCATTTTCGAACGGCTTCGGCGATGACCACGGATGCAGTGATCCTGCTGGAGGCACGCTCGATCGTGTCAGAGGATGCAATGTCTAAAAGACCTGCCTGCATGAGTTTGATGTATCCTCCCGAGGCAAAAACGCCGTGAACGCCGGCGGCTCGTACAGAAGCGGCTCCCTGCTCAAGCAGCATTCCGGCCGCCTTTGCCATTGATCCGCCGGTCGCGATGATGTCGTCGACGATGATACAGTCCCGCCCTTTCGCCTCGAGATGCTTTGGCGCCATCGTGACTTCCGATCCCGAGAGCCGCGTCTTATCCAGATGATCGCAGTCCCATTTTCCAATAGCCGCCACGCCTTTGGCAAACTCCCATGCCCCCTCATCCGGAGACAGGATCAGCGGATTTTCCAAGCTCATTGTATTGATGTATGCGCCGATCTCAGGAGCGATCGTCAGATTTTTTGCCGGACACCGGAAATGTTCCAGGATCGAGGTGTCGTGGATATTGATGGTAAAGATCCTGTCTGCCCCTGTAGAAAGGGCGCGTGCCATCGCCCGTGCCGATACAGGCTCGCCGTCATTGAACTTCTTATCCTGCCGTGCGTATCCCATATATGGCAGGACAAGAGTCGTCTCCTTTCCTTCACAGGCATCTAGCAGAAGAATGGCCTGGAGAGCTGACTCTGCATCGACCGTACTTGCAATGATGATCATCTGATCATCCTCATCCATTATGCGTATGGACTGTTCACCGTCCGGGAACTTCGTGTATTTTACTTCCGATAAAGGACACCCGAGTTTCTTGGCAGTGCGTGCCGCGAGAACCTGGCTTTTTTCGGTATAGACTACTTTCATGATAAGACTCTAACAACTATCTCTTACTGAAACTACTTAAAGCATAATCAAGTACAAATATTAGCATCTTTAATCGAGGTATGGAACACAAATATGGAACACGATGATAATCCCGGACAAAGACAAAATGAAACTGTTATGGGGACAGTTTCGGATGTAAATCCGGCGCAGGTCACGGCAGAGATCCCGGCGCGGGACACTCCTCCCGTGAAAGAGGCGTATGCCTCTGACGCATATGATGCCGAGCTTTTCGGGGGCGTTCGGTTTGACACGACGGCAGATCTCGTCATCCCCCCGTCGCTGATTGATCAGGTCATCGGTCAGGAACACGCGGTGGACGTCATCAGAAAAGCCGCCACCCAGCGCCGGCATGTCATGATGATCGGAAGCCCGGGTACCGGAAAGTCAATGCTTGCTAAGGCGATGTCTGAACTTCTCCCAAAAGAGGAGATGCAGGACATCATGACCTACCCGAATCCTGAGGATAACAACAACCCGATCATCCGTGTTGTTCCTGCGGGGAGGGGAAAAGAGATCGTTGCTGCACATAAAGAAGAGGCACGAAAACGCGCCTCCTCGAAAAACACCATGCTGCTTATTCTCATCATTGGTGTTCTGGGTATCGCCCTCATCTCAGGTCAGCTTCTGATGGGTATCGTCGCGGTGGCATTTATCTTTCTTGCATTCCGTTCGTTCATGCCCAAAGAAACTGCCATGGTCCCCAAACTCATCGTCTCCAACAAACCCGACTCAACAGCACCGTTCGTGGACGGCACCGGTTCCCACGCAGGAGCGTTGCTCGGTGATGTTCGTCACGACCCGTTCCAGTCGGGCGGCCTTGAAACTCCCGCACACGACCGTGTCGAAGCGGGCGCGATTCACAGAGCGCACAAAGGTGTTTTGTTCATCGATGAGATGAACACCCTTGAGCTTTCTTCGCAGCAGAGTCTTTTGACTGCTCTGCAGGAGGGCGAGTTCCCGATCACCGGCCAGTCAGAACGTTCTTCCGGCGCAATGGTCCGAACAGAGCCGGTCCCCTGCCGATTCCTGATGATCGCCGCAGGAAATCTCGATGCCGTCCAGCACATGCACCCGGCGCTTCGCAGCCGTATCCGCGGATACGGTTACGAGGTCTACATGAGTGAGACCATGAACGATACGCCTGAAAACAGGGCAAAACTCGTCAGGTTCGTTGCGCAGGAAGTTAAGAATGACGGAAAGATCCCGCACTACGATCCTTCTGCCGTATCCGAGATTTTGCGCGAGGCAAAGCGTCGGTCCGGCAGAAAAGGTCACCTGACGGTGAAGCTGAGAGATCTCGGCGGTCTTGTGCGTGTCGCCGGCGATCTCGCCATCCAGGGAGGCTCTCCCGTGACATCCATGCATCATGTGGTCTCGGCTAAACAGATCGCCAGATCCGTTGAGGATCAGATCTCTGATGAGTACATCCGCCGGACCCGGGATTATGATCTGACGATCGTTTCCGGCAGTCTTGTCGGCAGAGTCAACGGACTTGCTGTTGTCGGGAACGATGCAGGATCGGTTCTTCCAATCACGGCAGAAGTTACCCCATCACAGGGTGCCGGCATGGTGATCGCCACCGGCCTCCTGAAAGAGATCGCTCAGGAATCCATCAAAAACGTGAGCGCTCTGATCAAGAAGTTCTCCGGGACCGATATCCGCAAAGTGGATATCCATGTCCAGTTCATCGGAACCTACAATGGTGTTGAGGGAGACTCGGCATCCGTTACCGTCGCAACGGCCGTAATTAGTGCTCTTGAAGACATCCCTGTCCGTCAGGATGTGGCGATGACCGGTTCCCTCTCGGTTCGCGGAGATGTTCTGCCGATCGGCGGTGTCACCTACAAGATCGAGGCTGCCGCCAAGGCAGGTATCAGAACGATCATCATCCCTCAGTCGAACCTCGCCGATGTCCTCATCGAAGAGCGGTACACTGATATGGTCACCATCATCCCGGTGACCAGGATCGAAGAAGTCCTCAGATATGCCCTCGTTCCCGAGGACAAAGTGGCGTTTGAACAGAAACTTCTCCAGATCGGCAAGCATATGGACATTCCGAAAATGCCGATGCCTGCTGAAAAAGCCGAAGCATAAATCTGACCCTCCATCTCATTTTTTATTTTTGCAGAATCCTTTTGCACTGTCTGCATGCTTTTCAGGCTTTCAGAATGCGGAACCCGGCTGTTCGCGCTATCCTAAGATATATCTAGCCCCGCGTCGTATTTTATTTCGTTTACGTGATGCTATGACAAAATATCTGTTCAACGAAGGCATTGTATGGGAAGACCGCCGTAAGGGTTCGTATCTGCTTCCTTACATCATCCTCTTTATCCTCCTTGCAGTAATAGCGATCATGATCTGGCTCACTGCGCCGATCGCTGCGTTTATTTCGCTCCTGCCGCTCATCCTTCCAGCCTGGCTCATCTCTCCCGATCTTCTGACGCGGATCCTTGTCTCGGCTGTGTCCGGCGCGGTCGCGCTGATCATTCTCATCTCCGGTCTTGTGGATCTCAACCGCCCGCGTCTGTATCTCACACCGCGGAGACTCTGCCTGATGGCAGGCCTCGGCTCCTACAAAGAGGTGCGTTTTGACAAGATCGATGCGATCCAGGTAAAAAAACATACGATCATCATCTCTGCAGGCGGGACCAAAGTGATACGGTTTGGCCCGATCGCCGATCCGTATGCCACCAGAAATGCCATCGTCGGGCTCATCACATTTGAGATGAAACCCCCTGAAGACGAGACGATCGTTTTTGATAAGGCTGTCCCGATCCTCAAAGAAGATGATGATGTCTTTGACGCGGACGTTGTCAGCTCCTGATCCATTTTTTCTTTTTTCATCTATTGGTCCTCGAAAAAACAGAAGATATGTTATTCTTCAGGATCAAATACTATCCAGTACAACCATGGAAAAAATACGATATTATGACATCCGGTACGTCAGGGGGACCGTCACCTCCATCCAGACGGAGAACCGGGTGATCGAGAATGCCGGCACCTCCTTTTACGGCAAAGCTCTCTTTCGGGTCTTAGGTGAACACGGCTGGGGATACTACTGCGCCTCCTCCATCGACATGGATGATAAAAAAACAAAAGCTGCATGTCTCGAAAAAGCTGCAGCTTCATCGAGGCTTGCCGGTGTTCACGCGGAAATCGCCGACGTTCCTTTTGGAACCCCGCGCTCATGGTCCTGTTCTGCAAAAGAACAGGCGGAAACACCGCTTGAAGAAAAGGCGCGTGAGCTCCTCCTTCTCGAAAGTTCGGCAAATATCCCTGAGATATGCAGCACATCCGCACGTTACTCCGAGCAGTATCAGGATGTCATATTCGAGGATTCAAACGGCTATGAAGCAGCATCCTCGGTCTGCCGCACTCTGTTTACGGTTACCTCGGTTGCGAGCCGCGGAGCCGATATGCAGATGAACTATGAACAGGAGGCAGTTGTCGGCCCGCTGCCGCTTGCAAAGTATATTCCTTTCGGTGAAAAATGTGCAAAGCGCGCAGTTGAGCTTCTGGATGCCTCGGCCGTCGCCGGCGGACGTATGCCGGCAGTTCTCGATCCTGCGATCGGCGGCGTATTTGCTCACGAAGCGGTCGGTCATGCAAGCGAAGGGGATGCTGTCAGAGACGGTGTCTCAGTTCTTGCTGAAAAACTGGGTGAAAAAGTCGGGTCATCAGTTGTCACGATCATCGACGACCCGTCCATGCATGGATACGGCTACGAGCCGTTCGATGCGGAAGGTGTCGCCTGCGGCCCGACCGAGCTGATCAAAAACGGAGTTATGAACAAATATATGCATTCAAGAGAAACGCTGGCGGCCGTTGGCCTCGACACAGGAGATGCCGGCCATGCCAGAGCCGAACCCGGTATGCAGCCGCTGGTCCGCATGAGCAACACCTATATCCAGGAAGGCGACTCCTCGTATGATGAGATCGTCGCCGAGTGCAGAAAAGGTGTCCTCCTTATCGGATCCCGCGGCGGCCAGGTCGATCCGGGCCGCGGGGCCTTCCAGTTCAATGCAAAGTACGGATACCTGATCGAGAACGGCGAGACCGGAAAAATGATCCGTGACGTCTCCCTTTCAGGGGACATCCTTTCCGTCCTGCATAACATCGCGCTCTGCGGCAAAGAACGCAAAATGTCTTCAGGCATGTGCGGAAAAGGGCAGTCTGTCCCTGTCTCGGACGGAGCTCCTTATGTGTATCTGACCGATGCATTAGTTGGGGGCAGCGGCAATGTCTGAACCCGATATCGATAAGATCCTCTCGTACGGCGAGAAGTTAGCCGATGAGGCGGAGGTGTTTATGCTTGACTACACCGACATCTCCCTTGAACAGCGTGAGATGGCCGTGTCATCTGTATTTGAACATGCAGGCCGCTCCCTCTTTGTGCGGGTAGTTAAGGATAAGCATATCGGGATCTCGGGCACCTCGGACATCGCAAGATGGAAGGACTGCGTCGATGCGGCCGTCTCGTCCGCCGGACTTTCCGAGCAGGTTCCCGGTTGGACCGGTTTCCCCGAAAAAACCGCACTGCCGAAAGGAAGCGACCCGTTCGATCCGGCCGTCACCGTGAGCCCGGACCTTGCAGCCGAGTATCTTGATCGGATGAATGCCGGGGCGGCGATCCATCCCGAGGCGCGGATAGTCACCGGCGGAGTCTCCCTTTCGAACGGCAGCGCGACGATCGCCAACTCCGGCGGGGTGTATTACATGCGCAAAATGTCGGGCATCTCGCTTGGCATGGACGCGATCTGCGAAACCTCGACCGGGTATGAGTATGATTCAAGCCCGTTCCTCGACCGTATCAACCCCGAAAAGATCGGCGAGGATACTGCGTATTGGGCCAAATCCTCCAGAAACGGTGTCGACGTTGAGACGAAAAAATATGCCGTCGTCTTCTCGGAACATGTCGTGGATTCCCTTATTCTGGATCTGTTCACCGAGGCTGTGAACGGCAAAAACGTCCTTTCCAAAAAATCGGTGTTTGCCGGCAAACTCGGAGAAGAGGTGGTCCATCCTTCCGTCTCGATCAGTGACGTCCCTATGGATCCTGCGGGTTTTGCCTGGAAGAGATTCGACTCCGAGGGGACGGTGACGCATGATCTTTCCATCGTGCAAAACGGTGTGCTCTCTGCATTCCTGTATGATGTCAAGACCGCTTCCCAGGCGAATACCGCCTCGACCGGCCATGCCCACCGTGCCGGAAACGGAGCCACGTTCATCCACCCGCACTGTCTGAAAATCGACGCGCCGAAAGCTGATGTCATGGACAAGCCCTGTCTGTATGTCCGTGAAGTCATCGGAGCGCATACCGCGAACTCCCTCACCGGCGAGTTCTCCGTAGAAGTGGCAAATGCATTTTTTGCCGAGTCTGGAAGATTCACCCGCCCGGTCAAAAAAGCGATGATCTCAGGCAACATCTTTGACATCCTTCGAGGCGGTGTCAGCATCTCGGCGGAAACAAAGACCTTCGACGGGGCGATCGTTCCTAAAATGCGGATCGAAAATATGCAGGTCATCGGATAGATAGAGGATAATTATATCCCTATTCGTGCAGATAGTATCAATCATATACATGTCAGACGATCATTCAATGGTGCGTGTCCCCACGTACATCCCCTCGGTCGATAAAATACTTGGCGGCGGCGTCCCGATTGGCTCAACGATATTACTGCTCACAGAGCCCGGTGCAGGGGGACCCGAGTTCCTCTTCACCTCTCTGGTGAATTACTGCCGGGAGATCAAGGGTGATCTTCCGGCGACCAGCGGCGCCACAAGGCCTGATATGATCTACTATATTACGCCCAAGACTTCCCGGACGCAGTTCGTCGAAATGATGAAACAGCAGTTCAGTTTTTTGAACACCATCGATTTTGAAGGGGAGATCCTGGATAAATCCGTGATCCATATGGATGTGGGCGATGTCTATTTTGCCAGGACCATCGTTCCGCTTTCCTGGTATTCAACCAAAACGATTCCTGAACATCTCATGGATCTGCCGCCGTATGATGATTACGGCGGCCTTGCCTATCTGACAGGGATGGTCGAGACAACCAAGGAAAACAGTGTGGTGTTTGTTGACTCTCTCACTCCGTATCTGCCCTACTTCAACGATTATGAAAAGTGGCAGAATCTGGTTTTCCTGATGTACGGTCTCTCCCGTGCGGCAAAAAAGCGAAAGATCACCTTCGTGATCCTGCTTACCTCCGACATTCTTCCCGAGAGCCGGGAGATATCTCTTGGGAATGCCTTTGATGCGATCATTCATCTGGTTTGGCAGAAGAGCCGGGAGTCGATGTCAAGACAGCGGCAGATGTACATCGAAAAATTTATCAGTGTGCTACCTCTGCTTTCGTCGAGAGATATTGCCACCTACAATGTTTCCATATCGCCGGAAACCGGATTTGAGATATCCAACCTCAGGAGGGTGGCATAAGTATGGAGAATGATCCTCAGTCACGCGTCATGATCCCGTCCGGCATCCCAGGTCTGGATGAGATGATCGGCGGCGGCTTCATCAAGGACTCGGTTTTTGTTCTCATCGGCGAGACCGGTACCGGCAGAACGATGTTCTCTCTTCAGTTCCTGCATGAAGGACTCCTTCAAGGCGAAAAAGTGATGTACATCAGCCTGTTCAACCCGGTCGAACAGCTGACAGCCAGCTTCCTCTCGATTTACCCGGATATGAGCGACCGGATCAACAAGGACCTGTATATAATACAGTTGCCTCCGGAGATTTTTTTGACCTTCTCGTCCCGTCATGGAAACAATGTGGCTGTCATGATAAAGGAACTCGGTATAAGCCGTGTTGTGGTGAATCCGTTTTCTGTTCTGGAAGAGACCCTGGTCACCTCGACAGGATTTCGATCGACCGATCTGAATCTGGTGTATTTGTCGCTTCGTTCCACTGGAGCGACCACGATATTGCATGTTAACTCAGGCCAGACGAATGTCTTTTCGAGCAAGTATGGTTTTTCCGAGGTATTTGCCGACGGAGTCGCCTGCATGTTCCGGGAGTTTCCGGATAATGATCATATGCGCCCGTACCGTATGCCGTTTGTTCTTCTCAAATCCCGCGGCCGGATCACCAAAACCGCCAAACTGATCAAGTATGACGAGTCTGGTCTGTTTACTCTGCATTCTCCGGTAAAGTAACCGACTCTTTTTTTCACACCGTCAGCTAATGCTGGACATATATTATTAAATGAATAAAAATCAATCTAGTATCATCTATGCAGCAGGACGGAAGTGATCTGAGCAGTACAAACGGGAGCCGCCCGGTTCCCAGAAGTTCGCTTCCAAGAAAGAGAAGGAGCAGAAAAGAAGGCTTCTTTACGCCATCGGTACTTTTTCTCATGACCGCCGTCCTCCTGACGCTGGTCAGTCTTCTGCTGATAATGACCAGTGTCTCCGGCCTCTTTTCTGATGATTATCCGCCGCCGGGAGTTATGATCATCACCCCCTCTCCCACGGCGCCTGTTCCGACTTCCACGGTCAAACCCAGTATCCCCTGTGAATCCTGCGGCAAAGTATACGATGCATCCGATCCATTGCATAGCATCCAGCCGTTTTTCACCGAAACAGTGCTTGGAAATGCCACACTTCTCTACTCGAAAAATATAACATATCCGTACTACTCGGTTAACGGGCACACGACTCTTAAAGCAGTTAATATCTATCCGGTGACCGTTTTGGTCCTTGAGTACTTCGTTCCTGATGTCACGGTCAAAAAAGTACTTGTCGACAAACAGACTATCGAAAAAGGCATCCTCATCGACACGACCTACAAGACGGTTTATGTGACCTACCCGGATCCTGATGCAAGGTTTGAGATCAGGGTCTATGACGAATCAGGCAGCCTGGTGACTGCCCAGGGATTTGCCGGGCAGTATGATACCGGCATGAAGGACATCATCACCTTCTACCGTCAGGGAAATTACACGATCGAGATGACAGGCAAACGCATAGATTTTTCCGTTTCCATTATCGAAAAATAAGATTGTGTTCAGATAATGATACCGAAGAAGGAGAGAATTATCAAAAGGGCCGCTCCAAGGATCCCTCCGACCGCACATACGATGACCTGCGCCACAGATAGGTCGCCGATCGGGGCAAGATTCAGCCATGAAACGATAAAGAGAATTATCACTCCGCATACGGCGTTGATCAGGAGTTTGAGTCCGTTTCTCAGGAAGAAAAACAGTATCGCGCAGATCACGACCGCGATTATGATCATAATTACTGTTGCAAAAATATCCATATAAATAGATGCACCTGACCAGAATATAAAGGATTGGTTGAAATCTTTGGAAAGTTAACGACAGATATATTATCTATCCGGCATATGTATCCATATTCTTTGTGTGGTGTATTACTTTGAGATCTGCGTATATAATGCTGATTTTACTCCTTGCCGGTGCTTTCTGTATCGTTCCTGCCGGCGCTGATGTGTCGCTCGATATCCTTCAGCCGTCTGCACACGAGACCGTGTTTGCTGAGATGAGGGATTTTTATGTGTATGGAACGTTTGTCAACACCGGAGAGCCTGCTGACGTCAGGGTGCGGGTGTATGACTCTGCCGGCGGACTTATCCGCACACTGCAAAGCCATGTAGATTCTACCGGCGAGACCTCTGCCTCCTCTGTTGATATGAGTATGATCCCGGAAAAACAGCAGTGGGGCGGGATTCTGGCAGCGGAAGGGATCACCGAACCCTATGGGCATGCAAACGGTGCAAATAAGGTCCTTGTAAGTAAAAAATGGGGATATTATCTCGCCTATGTTCAGGGAGGCGTGACCAGTGCCGACTCAGGGATGTATTTCGACGCTGATGAAAACGGTGAGCTGACTCCTTATTCCAGAGATCTTACCGCAGGGGTATACAGGATCGTTGTGGATGTTTTGGATGCAGATGGAAACATGATCCGGTTTATTGACGGCGGCGGCAATCGGGTGGATTCCATCGAACGTACGGTTTCGTTTGGTCTCACCCATGCTTCTCTGGGGATGTTTCGCCCCGGGGAAAACCGGGATAATGTGGTCAGTTATGCACGGCAGAATGGTCTGCGTTCCTACATCGACTGGTTCCCTGGCTATTTCCAGATACCTGACGGTTCTGCCGGATACCAGATACCGGCACTTTGGCAGCCGAACAACGGCATCGAGGTCGTAAACCGCCTCGGCGGGACGATCCTTGATACACCGGTTTCTGCAGAAAACACGCTGATCATGTACAATATCGGCAGTTCGAGCACGACCCTGCAGGTGGAACTTGCTCAGATCCTTCTTGCCGGTCTGGAAGACAGTGACAAAACGACCTATACGTATTATGATACCGGCGAGATCTCCTACACATGGGTCGACAGGGCCACCGGAGAGGTGAAGACATGTTCCGGGGTGCTCACTAAATACCCGGATACTTCCGCGAATGATTTCCGGGTGATCTATACACGCGCAGACCGCTCATCTGAGCCTATTCCCGAAAACACCGTCTCGCTTCTGCCGAACCTGACGAAGACGATCGATGTGACGCCGTATGACGTTACGGTGAGCCGCGGCGAATATCTCGCATTGTACGGTCTGACACGTCCGATCCAAACGGATCTTTCGGATGCAGGGACCCCGTACAGATACACCGTTGACGATCAGATCATGCGGTTCATCTACACCGCAGGCGGTGTTGAGTATACGTTTGACGGCCTGTTGACCCGGGTGTTCGTAAATCCCGACGGGTCGCTCTATCCTGCGGCGCAGACGAACTATGAGTTCGGCCATGTGTTCACTGCAGAGCAAACGGCAGAGATGCCGGTCGGAACAACCGTCTATACCGTTCGCGGGTATGATGCCGCCGGCAGATATGTGGAAGATACCAATGCAAACATCACGATAACAGTACTGCCGGCAGCAGCTTTCCCGCAAGACACTGCTCTGCTGATCTCCATTCTTCTTGCAGTTCTTGCGACATCTGCCGTCATCGTTGTGATTCGAAAACTCTGATATTTTTTTGACGGCCTGAAAAAAGGTTATGCGAGATAAGGTTTTATCTCTGTCAGTATATGATCCAGCAGGCATTTTGCTTCAGCAGGATCCAGTGATTCGGTGAAGACTCTCACAAGCGGCTCGGTTCCCGACGGCCGGATAAGCGCCCATGCGCCGCCTTTGATGATCCTGATCCCGTCACGGTCATCGATAGGGCAGTCAGCAAAGCATGTCCTCATGTGAGCGACGATCTCTTTTGCCTGGGTGGTTTTTCGTTTCTCCTGATACATCGTGAATGCCGGGAGCTCTTCGATGAGTTTTGAAAGAGGCCGGGTCTTTCCTGCGACAAATCCGAGCATGGTCGCGGCGCTCATCCCGCCGTCTCTGCAGAACTGGTGCTTTGGATAAATGATCCCGCCATTCCCTTCGCCGCCGATGATCACCTTTTCACCCCGCGCAATCATCTCGCGCATGGTTCGCGCCACATAGATGCTGCCGACTACTGTGTATGTCGTCGTGCAGTTGTATGCTGCGCCGACCGCTTCCACGATACCGGATGTGCTGACCGGTGTTACGATCACGCTTCCTGGGTTCTTCTCGCAGAAGTAGGAGGCGAGCAGCGCAAATGTGATGTTTCCATCCATGAATGTGCCGTTTTCGTCCACGAAGATCGCACGATCGGCATCTCCGTCATGGGCGACGCCGAATGCCGCCCCGGTTGCACGGACCATGGCCGAGAGATTTGCGAGTCCTTCCGGACTTGGTTCCGGCAGTCTGCCGGGAAAGAGGCCGTTGAACTCGGCATTGATTGTGTGGACGCAGCATCCGAGTCTTCGCAGGATCTCAGGCGTGGTCGCTGCCGCAGGCCCGTTTCCCGGGTCTACTACAACAGTCACGCCTTTCCCGCAGTCTTTTGGGAACTGTGCAACGATTGCATCGACATATAGTTTACGCGCCTGCGGCTCTTCCGTGGATCCGCCAACTCTGTTCCACTGTGAAACGGCCGGGGTGTTTTGGATCATCAGTTCTTCGAGTTGGAGGGTCCGCTCGTCGCCCATCTCGGTCCCGTCAGCTTCGATGATCTTGATGCCGTTATACTCGGGGGGGTTGTGTGATGCGGTGATCATGACCCCGCCGTCGAGATCGTGGTGCAGAACAAGGTACTGCAGACCGGGTGTTGGAATGATATCGAAGTCGACGACGCTGCACCCGCATGCCATAAGTCCTGCACGGACCGCGGATGCAAGCGCGGGTCCTGAGGTCCTGGTGTCGCGGCCGATACCGATTTTTTTGCCTTCGCCAAGCATGGTCCCAAATGCTTCGGCGACCTTCAGGGCAAAAACCGGGGTCATATCGACGCCGGTCACGCCGCGAACACCGTTTGTGCCGAAATATTTCTTTTCACGTTTTTCAAGTGCCATATGTACAAACCGTCTATCTAAGAATATGGGCGGTCGCTGATAATAAGGATTGAGAAAAAATCTGATCGTTGTGAGGATCACTGTGTTTCATCTTCCTCATCCTCTTCCTCATCTCCTTCTTCCTCTTCGTTTTCAGCACCGTTTCGTCTGCTGTTGAGCATGACATTTGCGGATTCACCGAGTTTTCGCATGATCTCGCTGATCTTGTCTTCGATGTCGATCTCGTCGTCGATCTCTAATGAGGTCCCTTCGATTTCAAGCAGGAATCTGGCGACCTCGCTTGATTCAAAAAGTATGTCATCCAGTTCATCCAGCGTGAAAAATCCGCACATGGCTCCGTAGAAAAAGGTCGCCCCGGATTTTCTGACCTTGCGTTTGAATGCGGTTCGCGCCTGATTGACCGCCTGCGGGCTGTAGGGCTCTTCCATGAAGGGGCAGAGTTTTGGGAGGTTCTCGCCGATGAATGTCATCTCGGCGCCGTAGGGTGTTTTGAAGTCGGAACACAGGCGTGCGATCGCCCATTCACGTGCGGTTATATAGGTCCGTTTTCGTAAGAAGATGTTGACTTTTCTGTAGGTTGCCCCGTCGACTTTTTTGAATTTCTGATATTTGCTGATCTCTTCACTGCGGTCAGGTTCTTCAAAGAGGCCGTTTTGCATCGCGGCAGTGTCTTCTATAAGGGGTTCTTCTTTCTCCATCGCTGTAATCAGAATATAGGGGCGTTATGTGTATTTTAGGGTTTGCCGGCACAAAATAATGTCCCGGTTTACGTATAGCATCATATGGTTTATTACTGGGGTGTGCGAGGTATGTTCAAGTGGAAATACTGGGTTTGTGTGTGTTCGATCCGGGGTGGAAGCGGGCTCACGTGATTAAATGACTGCGTATGTCCTGTTAAAAAAAGCTGTGATTATTCCCCGTTTGCGAGCGGGAAGTAGCTGCGGTATGCGTTTCTGCGTTCATCGAGGTCGGTGTGGATGTATATCTCGGTCGTCTGGATAGAGTTGTGTCCGAGATTTTCCTGAACAACCCGCAGATTATGCGAGCGTTTGTAGAGTTCACTTGCATAACTGTGTCGGATCTTATGCGGCGTGATCCCTTTCGGCGCATAGAGGCTGAAGATGTGCTGTACCGTTCTGGGAGAAATACTGCGTCCGTTTCTCCCTTCGAAGACGGGGCCGGTCTTTTTTCCGTTCAGATGCTCCCGGATCTGACGCAGGGTGTCTGCATCGCAGAACACGATCCTGATCTTTCCTCCTTTTCCTCTGACGCGGATTGTCTCTTCCTCAAAATCTATATTTTCGGCGCAGATCCCGCAGATCTCGGAGATACGCATCCCTGTAGCATAGATAGTCCGAATGAGCAGAGCGTCCCGGGGATTTGTCAGTGAACTGATAAATACCATCACTTCCGGGTGTCGGAGGTATTTGAGTTCCCGATCCTTGAGCTTTGGCCGGTCTACTTTCGTCATCGGGTTTGATTCGGTAATGTCCTGACTGATAAGGTACTGGTAAAATGAACTGAGCGCCGAGTCGTACTGGCGGAGACTTGCCGGGCTGAGTTGCCGTTCGTTTCGGATCAGGGTTAAAAAATCCCCGATCTCGTATGAATTCGTTTCTATCTCCGCCCCCATGCTCATATCGTCCAGTTCTTTGCAGGATGCAGGCGGCACTCCTTCATTTTCCTTCAGATATGTCGCGTAACGTGCAAACAGCCTGAGTGTCCGGCCGTATGCCTGGATCGTATTCTCCGCATAGTTCTTTGTCTGAAGGCTGCTGAGATATCTCGGTATCCAGATGCTGAAAGTTCGTTTTGGGGGTGCCATGCTGGTATGTGTATCTCTTGGCTCTCTGTGCAGATAATGATTGCGCATAATACCTATTATGCGCAATAAATTGAGGTATTTTTGCTGGCGAAATTCGCCATTATGTGGGTTTGATTTTAAAATAAAGCCTAATTTGAGGTTTTTAAATTGTTGTGAAAAATATGTGCCGTCCACGAGCCATTCTGCGGTCCTTCTAGGCTCTTCTTCGTTCAGAAGAAAATAACGGGCTTTTGCCGGGTCGTGATCGTCTGGACGATCAATCATACTGCCGATGTTTCAAAAAGGCATTACAGCGAAGCTATGAAGGCGATATTTTTCTGCATCCTGAAAATTTTTTGGAGCCTGTCTTCTGCCCTCAGATTTTTTGTGTCTCCGTCTGCTGATTTGATTTTTCGGATCGGTATTTTTGGTGTCGTTCATCTGCCTGAGTAAGATCTCCGCATCCTGTATCTTCCTTGCGTTTTTTCTGATGTTTGGGTGCGGTGTTTGGGCTTTGGCACATATCTGTATCCATCCTGACGTTGCCGTCTTTATCAAAATATGTTTTGAAAAAAGCGGCAGCAAGGTGTTTGTATGGGTCTGATTCCTGAAGGAGTTGGTCAACCTCTTCCTGATGCGGCGTATAAATCACAAAAACCGTTGCAGAAACTTCTCTTTCAAAATAGGTGTGTCCTGGTATTTTCCACATCCCTGGTCGTTCTTTCCTGGGGGGTGTATAAATAAATTGATCTTCTGCTGCTATTTTGCAGTTATTTCGAACCTTCCCACATTTATTTTGCATCCACCTCATTTTCAATAAACCATATGATGCTATATTGCATGTGTCTGCTCATTCACCTGTTATCATCTGCGTTCCGTATATGAAAACCATTATAATATCTCCCGCTTCATCTAACGACGAACACCTATGGCCATTCTGAAAATCAGAGGCGGCGATCTCGATCTTGTCGAGTATGATTTCACCTCCTTTCATCCCGGTGAACATCTTTACAGAGAAATCCCTGTTGTACAACCCCCTGTCCCGCAAAAAGAATCATTCAAAGCCACAGTTCCGGCCCGCGTCCACCTGACCGTATTGGATATGAACCGTTTCTCTCCGGGAATGCCTGGCGGCGGCGGACTTGGATTTGCGCTGCAGCTCTACAGTAATGCGACGGTGTCCTGCACTCCTGAAAAAACGGTCATCGACTCGCCCCGTATATTATTGATCGAACATCTGGTTGCCGCATTCAAAGCGGTCACCGGATACACCGGAGGATTTCTGATCAGGACCGAGGATCACGGCAAAGAACATGTCGGGCTCGGTTCCACCTGTACGACTGCGACAGCAGTCATCTCTGCCATGAACGAAGCAGTCGGCCGCCCGCTCACGTATGACGGGATCCGCCGGCTCATCGGTCACAACTATGTTGAAGAGACCAATGAGCCGGGCATGATTGCATTCGGCTTCGAGACCGGCGTCGGTGCGGCAACCTCAATCTACGGCGGCATGAATATTCTCGGCGATCAGCTGACCCATGTATATCAGCACGCCTTCGCTGAAGACAAAAACGTCTTTATCATAACGCCCAACATCCACTCCGAAGATGACAACGCCGGTCTTGAGGAGTTCTCCCTTCTCATGAACCGTGCACGGACCCTTGACTACCGGGACCGTGAACTCAAAGCATACATGATCATGATGGACATGATCCCGGCCATCGAAAAAGGAGATTTAAAAAAGATGGGGGATATCATGTGGGAGATCGAGTTCCGCGGCTCGAAACGTGCCGAGGTCCAGCACCACACATTCATAATATATCAGCATATGAACGCTCTCAGGCAGGCGGGCCTTGAGTTCGTCGCCATGAGTTCGGTAGGTCCTTCTATCTGTGTGGTCACCGAAAAAACCGAATCGGAGATGCAGCTGATTCTGGATCCGCTCGGTCTGGAGATATCCGTTTCCACGAAGGCCGACAACATCGGGATCCGTCTCTCCCGACACTGAACATACGAAAAAACGCTCGGAAATATTATCACAGAGAAAAGTATTAACCCTCTTCTCTTCCAAGAATAGAATGTATGAATGTTAAACTTCTTGGAGGGGTGTTTGTCGTTCTTCTCGCCTGCGTGTGTGCCGCCGGGTGTGTCGGGACCCAACCGCCAGCAGAAACGGCTCCGGATGCCCTCGTCGGCACCTGGGTCGGCGTAGAAAACGGTCTGCTCGTTTCCTATGATATGACGCTCGTCTGCAATGCGGACGGGACCGCAAAACTGACCGGCAGCTTCAGCGGCGGCGGTATGAGCAAAAACCTGAATGCAAACCTGAAATGGGAGTATGTATCAGGCAACCAGTATGTTGGAAAGAGCGGGGACAACTCCCTTGCGATCTATCTGACCGGCGATACGCTCACTATCACGGTGAACCCGATGAAGATGGGCATTGCTGACTTCGATATCGATTACGATATCAACATGAAGCGTTCCACCGGCGCTGCACCAACAGCGACCCAGACGTCGGCAGCGACGCCTGTTCCAACCACTACATCGCCTGACGCAGTCGTCGGAAACTGGAAAGGTTCTGAAGACGGCGTGGTCTCCTATGATCTTACTATGGTCTACAAAGCTGACGGTACCGGAACGATCGCCGGAACGTTTGACGTGATGGGCCAGAAAAAGTCCTTTACGAAGGATGTAACCTGGGAGTATGTGAATGAAAACAAGTATCAGGCCAAGTACGGCTCTGAGGTCCTGCCTCTCCAGCTCGTGGGTGCGGATCTTGTGGTGACACTTGTCCCGTCCAAACTCGGTGTCGAGGGAATGGACAACCCGCTTTCGATACCGACAAAAAAAGTATAACCCCATCTTTTTTTTATTTTACCCAAACTCTTTTCGTCTCTGACTCAGAATAGAAAGTATCTATGGGTAAGGTTCTGACAATCATGTTATGTCTGCTCTGTGTTGCCGGCGGAGCAGCGGTTGGATTGAATTATGATCGTATCTCTCCGTATCTCCCGGCATTTCTGCAGGATATCGGCTCAGGTCCGGATGAGACCCCAATCCCTACCCCGACGGTAATGAAGACCCCCTCCCCTGCAAAAACCCCTACCCCGACTGTCACAAAGACTCCCACCCCTGCAAAAACTCCGACTCCAACGGTCACAAAGACTTCCACCCCTGCAAAAACTCCGACCCCGACTGTCACAAAGACTCCCACCCCTACAAAGACCCCGACCCCGACTGTCACAAAGACACCTACACCAACGCCAACACCGACCCCGCTGCCTGAGGGAACGAAAGAGATCGTCGGCACATGGATAGGCTCAAAGACGATCAACCTTTTCATCGTCAAAGCCTCCGCAGACTTCCGTGTCGTTTTCCGTGCAGACAACACCGCCCGGGTCACCGGAGTGCTGAATGCTCCGGGGTATGACAATGTCCCGTTCGACCGGGAGATCACCTGGTCGTATCTTGGCAGCGGCAGGTATCGGGGAGCCTACGGTTCCACCTCGATCATCTTCGTGGTCAAAGGTGATGTCATGACGATGACCGTCAATCCCTATAAGCTCGGGCTCACCGACAATAAGATCCTTGACATGGACATCGACGCAGAGCTGCGAAAAACAGCTTTCTGATCTACTCACCGATCTCCATGGGAACAAAGAAAATACCGGGGATCATCAACCCAAAAATAGTATAATCTGACTTTGACAGTTGCAAAAATAGTCTTCATTCAGACATCCCGTAAACGCAACAAAAGAGAAAACTAGTCCCCGTAAGCCGTCAATTTAATTTTGCAAAATGAAAACCAACAGACGCACAGAGACACTCAGTATTACGCCAACTCCCCACATATCTTTTCCGATTGGCCCTCTCCTCCTCAGCGAAAAAATGTTCACCTCCCTTGACCTCCCCTCCCTCTTTTCCCCGCTAAAAAAGAAAGGAATCGACATCTCTACCCTGATCAAATCCCTCACCGCCTACAAACTCAGCGACAACTTCAGCATCAAAAGAGCTCATTCCTGGCTCATGCAGCCGGAAACCAGAGAATACTATAATCTCCCTTCGTTCACGGGAAAAACGCTGTATCGTCTTCTGGAAACGCTCGGGCAAAACAGTGCATTCATCATCTCCGGACTCCAGGATAGAATATTTTCCCGCTGTCAGTTCGAGCACACCGACGTAAATCTCGACTGGACAAGCCTTGTTCTTCACGGGAGTGCCTCACCTTTGGGAAAATACGGCTACAGTCGTGATCACCGGCCGGATAAACAGCAGATAACTCTTGGGATCACGGAACTTGCTCACCCGATCAATGTACCGATCGGCGTAACGGTGAAAGCCGGAAATGTAAATGACGTCACCCATTTTCGGTCAACGTTTCTTCAATCCCAGAAAAAACTCACCGAAGGTTCCCTGATCATCTTCGATAAAGGAGCCGGATCAAAACAAAATCTGGAACTCATTGGAGCATGCAGGCATGACTATTTGACCGCAAAGAAACTGAACACCAGTGACGATAAGATCATCAAAACGTTTTGGCAGAGGGATCCGATCAAGATCAATCCGGAGGAGGCAGAACCAAACCACGGCATATACGGGATAAAGATCGTGAAACCCGGCAGTGTAACCTATTTCTATTTTTCAGAGGGGCTCAAGGCGCAGAATCTGGATGCTTTGTCACGGAAAGTTTACCGGCAGTTCATGGAAGCGGAGGTGATTCAGGAGTGTATTTCCCGAAACAAAAAACTGCCGAAGAAGATCGGGATCGCAAATCCGCTGGTGAAGATGACCTATTCGGTTCAGACAAAACTCGTAGAGATGTCGGAAGAGGCGGGGTGAGCCGCAAGGCCCGCCCTTAGCAGAGCAAACCGAAGGTTTGCTCAGCTAAGGGCGTCGACTTCGCCACCACCCCGCCTCCGCTAAGATCGCCGTCTGCGCCGTCAATCCGCCTCCGCTGAGGTCGTCCGCTTTCAGCGTCCAACCCGCTTCAGAAAAACATATCCAGCGTAGTTTTTCTGGATTTGGTCGGATCGAACTCGTCCCAATCCCAGCCGAGCGCATCGAAGATCCGGTTGAGTGGTGCCTGGATCGTTTTCTCGAGCATCGTTTCCCAGTCGATCTCGAATGCTCCTGCAGGGATCTGATCCGGGTACTCAAAGCAGAGCACATCTGTCTCCGGATATTTCTCAGGCATATTTGTCCGCTTGATGTACAGCCGCTTGGGCTTACTGCCGCGTTTGAAGTCTGTTCCAAGATACGTATTCGAGTAGATCGCTCCCCTTCCGTGTGAATCCAGGTGAGCATAATCGGCAAGAGACTTGTTTATCCCGCTTGGAATGCCTGCCTTTTCGAGCGGGCATCTTCCTTCACGGTAGAAGTTCAACACCTCCGGGAGATACTTTTTCACATCTTCCCTGCCGTCTCCTTTAAGGATCATCTCCAGAACACGCTCCTGTACTTCGCGGGTGATCTGCGCGGAATCCGATCTCTTCATCTCAAAGCCGGTGATATCGATCTTATCGACATCCTGCCCCTCTTTCCAGATGAGATGACCGGCATACCGCTTCTTTGCCCCGCCCTGGAAAAATCTCCGGTAGATCTTCTCGAACTTGATCGAGAAGAAGTTCATATCCGCGCCGAGCGTCTCCTCTGCAAACGACTGGTAGCTTGCGTTGAGTTCCTCCTCGATCTCGCGGGCGACCTTCATCGTCTCTTCGAGAGACATGGGAGGGATCTGGACAAAGCAGGAATCCGTATCTCCATAGATCACCTCATACCCGCGTTTGGTGATGACTGTTTTTGTATGCTGGATGATCGCACGGCCGACCGATGTCACGGCAGCCCCGATATCCCTGTCATACAGCCTGAACCGGGAAAAACCCGAGACCCCGTAGTACGTGTTCATGATGACCTTCAGCACATTCTGCTGCATATCATACAGAGTGTACTCGTCCGATCCGAACGGAAAACTGTTCCTGAGTTTTTTCCGCTCGTCACGTTCGGTCATCAGCTCGCTGATGATCGACCGGGTCAGTCCGTCCGGGGATCTTTTGAATCTGATCCCGTTTGGGGCATGGATCTCGCCTGTAGGAGATTTCGTCTCAGGAGAAGCGTTCAACGTCATCATCGCCATAGGATAGAGTGATTTTAGATCCAAAACAATGACGTTTTCTCTGACGCCTTTGCTAGGATCAAAGACGGTCGCTCCCTCAAACTCCTCGCCCGAGGCGTTTCCTTTGGACGGCAGGATGAATTTGCCGAACGCTTTTCTGAGAATATAGATGTCGATGACATTCGAAGAGTTCAGCGTTTTGTCCAGAGGACAGCCCACATATCTGGCAACTTCCTGATAGAACTCGATGATGTTGTTCTTTCTGTTGATCCCGACGCAGAGCTCCACATCCTTGAAGTTGTACTCCACCATCTTCAGGGGATCATTATCCCAGAGATCACCGAGAGTTCCGGTATACCGCACTTTGGTCTCGCCAAGTTCATCTTCGGCTACGGCGTCGAGACGATACGACTCCTTCTGACTTCCCTGCATCTTTTTGTAGGCTGCGAGAAGATCGAAGATGACACGACCCCTCATTGCATTTCGCTCGGTCATTCCGGGCATCCGGGCAAAAACCTCGGAACGGAAACCTAGGGTCTCGGCACGTTTGAGGATATACTCGGCGTCGAAGTCGATGAAGTTCCACCCGGAGAGGATGTCAGGATCCTTCTCCCGGATGTAGTCGATGAAGCCGGAAAACAGATCGCGTTCGGTGTCATAGGAAAAGATCGAGTGCGTGTTGGAAAAACATCCGCTTGGAAGCGCCGCCGCTTTATCATACGCTCCTTTGGTCTTTCCGTTCAGCACAAAGGTCGTATACCGGTCGTCGAACGAGTCATGACAGGTTATGCAGGTGACCGGGTCGCGTTCGGGTTCGGGAAATCCGTTTCTGTCATCACACTCGATATCGCACATGCAGACCCTTGGCCTGGAGATCACCGTTGCCGGTGAAAGTTCCGTGTATGAACACTCTTCAGACGGAGCACAGACGCCTCCGGTGAGGCCGGTGTCGATCAGAAACCTGGTGGCGAACGGGATGTCGGCTTCGAAATGGTGATAGTTTTCCCTGACGTTTCTGACATCGCCGGGTTTTTCCGTATAGATCCGGCGAAGAGGTTCACCTTTGATGGAGATGCCTTTGTCCTTTGTGACCTCGATCTTTTCCGCGCGTATCTTCTCGGCCTCACCTTCCCTGACCCAGAAGTAGGGGCGAAATCCGGTGACTTTCAGCTGATGGGGGGTCCCGTCCGCTTCCCGTCCGAATATGTGAACGACCGGGCCGCCGGGCGCATTTGAGTATTCGGCCTGATTGATGGCGATCTCCATCTATACTCTCCTGCAGAGTCCCTGGAGAAACGCCGCAGCTTCGAGAAGTTTTTCCAGTTCCCAGGGATCGAACTTCAGGCTTTCATCGATCTTTGCGCCGGAACGTGTTACGACGGCCGGAAGACCCAGTGCGCAGCCTTCTATCCCGTAAGCGCCGTCTGCCGGAAGAGAGCAGGTGATCCGCTCGCCTTTTTCGATTCGCTCCATCATCGAGACGATGTGGTATGCCGGACCAAAAACCGTTCCGGCTTTTCCTTTGATCACCGGCATCGAGGATCCGCGAAGTCCGGTCAGGATCTCCTCTCTTACGGAATCAGGGATGTCGATGTCGAGAGCGGAGAAGAGCGGGACCTGATGTTCACCGTGTTCGCCGAGGACCTGGCCTTCCGCTTCGATTCCGAGAGCTTTGAGCGCTACGGTAAACCGCCGGCTGTCAAGAAGGCCGCCGAAGCCGACGACCTGACTCTCGTCGAGGCAGCTTTGCTTGGCAAAGTACCAGGTAAAGACATCCATCGGGTTGGTTACGACGATGAGTTTGCCGGAGAATCCTTTCAGAAGTTCCGCCGACTCCTTTGCGATCGGGAGATTTTTATCAAAAAGATCGGCCCGGGTCCTGATTTTGGGCGAACGCGAGTATCCGGCAGAGAAGATACAGTAGTCGGCGTCTTTCAGGTCACGGGGGTTTGTTGATACGGGGATATCGATCCCGTGGGTTATATCGAGTTTCTGGGCATGCTGCAGGGGTTCGCTGATATCAAAAAGGACGAGTTCGTCGGCAAATTTTCTGAGGGCCGAAACATATGCGACCTCTCCGCCTATTCTGCCCACTCCAAGGCATGCAACTATGGTCATCTGCTGTAGTATTGGTTTTGGTTGGCTTTAATGATGGCGACACTGTCTGACCGGGCGGCAAATCCCGGCGGCGATCCCTTTTTTATCCAGGCATCGCCCAAAGGATCCGCCCGCGTTTTTTTGCACGATATATTTATTGCATCCCGCTTCCCACACTAGCTTATGGCTGAACGTATCGCTGCAGAGGTCCGGTTTTGTCCGGTTCAGGAGTCGGAACTTGGGCGGATCAACGAGTTATGCAATATTCCCGAGATAGCAGAGCATTTCGAATCAATCCCTCCGGTTTCGATGGAGGCGACGCTGGCTTTATGGTCGTACATCCAGTCAGGTCTCGTCTCGCTCTGGTGTATGCATTACAAGGACCGGATAATCGGCGGAGCAGGCTTTTATTCCCAGCCGCCCGGGACCCGGCTTTCGCATAGTGCCGTTTTTTTTCTGTACATAGAACCCGCGTACTGGGGTATGAGCATCGGGACAAAGGCGATGAAGTTTCTTGAAGATGAGGTCAGTAAACGCGGTTTTATCCGAATAGAGTGTATGGTCGCCGACACCAATCCGCGTGCCGTCTGTCTGTATGAACGGTTGGGATATGAACTGGAAGGAACCAAAAAAATGGCGTTTTACCTTGACGGAAAATATACCGATCTGAAGATCATGGGAAAGATCTTCTGGGACAATCTGGCGGAAGAAGGACTTCATCACCGATAAGCCGGTCTTTTTACCGGCCGCTTGTTTTATTATAATCTATTCCCTTTATCTATGTGATTCAGATGCGCAGCGATGATGTGAAATCAGGATACACCAGAGCACCCAACCGCTCTCTTATACGCTCACTTGGGATATCGGATAAAGAGATGGACAAACCCTTTGTCGGGATCGCCAACTCCTGGAACACGATCGTTCCGGGCCATACGCATCTTCGCATGGTCGCCGAACGCGTCCGAGAGGGAGTTGCGGCAGGAGGCGGCACGCCTTTTGAGTTCAACACGATAGGCATCTGCGACGGGATCGCGATGGGACATGAAGGCATGCGGTACTCGCTTGCCTCGCGGGAAAACATCGCGGACTCCGTTGAACTCATGATCCAGGCGCACCGGTTCGATGCTCTTGTCTGTATATGTACGTGTGACAAGATCGTTCCCGGCATGCTTATGGCGGCGGCAAGGTGCAATATTCCGGCAATCGTTATCACCGGCGGGAATATGCTTCCAGGCCATCACAAAGGCTGCGAACTTTCCCTCACGGATATTTTTGAAGGCGTCGGCAAGGTGGCTGCCCACAAGATGACCGAGGAGGAACTTCATGAGCTGGAAGCCGCGGCAATGCCAGGGTGCGGGAGCTGCCAGGGCCTTTATACGGCAAATACTATGGCCTGCATGACGGAAGCGATGGGAATGTCCCTTCCCGGCTGTGCCGCGATCCCCGCAGTGGATTCAGCAAAACTTCGGCTCGCCTATGAAAGCGGTTTCCGTGTCGTTGAACTGATCAAAGCTGACATCAAACCCCGTGATATCATCACGAAAGAGTCGCTGCAAAACGCCATCGCCGTAGATATGGCGCTTGGCGGTTCAACGAACACCGTTCTCCATCTGATGGCGATCGCCCAGGAAGCGGAGGTCCCGCTGACCCTTGACGATTTTACCAGGATGGGAGGGATCGTTCCGCACATCTGCTCGATGCAGCCGGGAGGTCCCCACTCGATGCAGACGTTATATCACTCGGGCGGCATCCCTGCGGTGTTCAAACAGATCCGCCGTCACCTTGAAGACTGTATGACGGTCTCGGGAAGATCGGTGTTTGCGATCGCCGACGGCGTGAAGTATGTGGATGAGAACGTTATCCACAGTCTTACGAACGCTGTCCACAAGGCCGGCGGGCTGAAGATCCTGAAAGGCTCGCTTGCGCCGAACGGATCGGTGATCAAATCGTCGGCAGTGATCGATGCGATGTGGAAGCATGAAGGACCGGCGCGGGTGTTCGACGGGGAGAATGAGGCGATGGATGCGATCCTCACCGGAAAGATCGTTGAGGGCGACGTGATCGTCATCCGGTATGAGGGGCCGAAAGGCGGACCCGGTATGCCGGAGATGCTTTCCCCGACCTCGGCGCTGATGGGTCTTGGCTATACCCATGTAGCTCTCGTAACAGACGGACGCTTTTCCGGCGGAACCCGCGGTCCGTGTATCGGTCATGTCGCTCCGGAAGCAAAGGCAGGCGGACCGATCGGTCTGGTCCGTGAAGGGGATATCATAAAGATTGATCTGTATGAGCAGACGCTGGATCTTCTGGTAGATGCGACGGAACTTGCAGAGAGAAGAAAAGCGTGGGTTCCAAAAGAGCGTCAGCTGAAAGGCGTTCTTGCACGCTATGCACGCTACGCCGGTCAGGCCGATAAAGGCGCCGTTTTGGAATAATCCTCTTTTTTTCGGGCATTCTGCGGAAGAATGACGCGGGTTTCCAAACGACCGCATGATGCCAAGTATTATCCCCTTCTTCTCATCAAACTGATTATGCAGACTCAGGTCCCTTTTGCCGAACTTGAAAACCGGATGCTCCGTTTTCATGCGCAGATGGACCGCAAGCATCCTGAATGGACATTTGCTGCGGTCTTCGGCAAGGTAAATCTCTATTACTTCACCGGCACGATGCAGGACGGCGCGCTTTTGATCTCACGGAATGAAGAGCCGGTTTTCTGGGTGAGAAACAGTTATTCGCGTGCTCTTGACGAGTCTCGATTCGCTGATATCCGTCCGATGGAAAGTTTCCGCGATGCGGCGGCCGCGTCACCCGTTACCGGCGAGACCCTCTATACTGAAACCGAGCTGATCTCGTATGCGCATCTGCAGAGGTTTCTGAAGTATTTCCCGTTCAGACACATCGCCTCAGCAGACAGAGAGTTCGCCGACGTCAGATCAGTCAAAAGTCCGTATGAACTGGCGCTGATGAAAAAATCCGGCGATATCCACCGTCACGTCCTGGAGGAACTTGCCCCGGGCATGTTGAAAGAGGGTATGAGCGAAGCTGAACTTGGCACCGCGCTGTATCAGGTCATGGTGCGTGAAGGTCATCAGGGGATCGTACGGTTTGGGATGTTTGATACGGAAGTCCGGATGGGTCACATCGGATTTGGCGAGAGTTCTCTGTATCCGTCATATTTCAACGGAGCGAGCGGAAACCGGGGTATCGGGCCGTATGCTCCGGTGCTTGGAAGCCCTGACCGGAAACTGGCGTCCGGCGATCTGGTGTATCTTGATGTGGGGTGCGGATATCACGGATATCTGACAGACAAAACGATGACGTACGTGTTTGGAAAACCGCTGCCGGAACCGGCGGCCGCTGCCCATTATCAGTGCGTTGAGATCCAGAATACGGTTTCTTCGATGCTGAAACCGGGTGCCGTCCCGTCAGAGATCTATCAGACGATACTGGATGATCTTGATGAGGAGTTCAAACAGAACTTTATGGGCTATAAAGACCGGCGGGTGAAATTCCTCGGTCACGGGATCGGGCTTTTGATCGACGAGATGCCGGTGATCGCAAAAGGGTTCGACGAGCCGCTTGTCGAGAACATGACGCTCGCTGTAGAACCGAAGGCCGGCATAACCGGCGTCGGGATGGTCGGCATCGAAAATACGTTCATAGTTACCCCGCGCGGCGGGGAGTGTATAACCGGCGGGAATACCGGACTCATCCCGGTGAACCGGCAGGACTGATCCTGTGACGGTCGGTATCCTCACACCCGTTTTTCAATATGATTTCACCTTTTTGCTCTGATCAAAGATTCTTTACCTCGGTCCGGCTATCCTATTTATTAAGTAGTCAGAACTCTCACTAATATACACACTATCATGGAACGTGACAACCAACCGATCAACCTGAAAGATGTCCTTGTCGAGATGAAGGACATCAGCGAACTTATGGTTGATCTGGCTTATTCCGCGGTGCTTTTCGAAAGCAACGCCATAGCTGATGAAGTCATAGAACTCGAAGAACGTATGAATGACCTTGTCTACCAGGCACGTATCACCAGTATGATGAGTGTACGGCGTATAGAAGAGACCGAACCGATGAGCGGCCTTCTTCAGCTTGCCGAAGCCTCTGAGAGGATATCCAACCATGCGGCTGATATCGCAAAAAATATCATGCGGCACGTCTCCTTTCCGGCAAACCTGCGCAGAGCTCTCCCCGAGGCGGAAGAAGCCACTCATCGGACCGTCGTTGCCGCCGGAAGCCCCCTTGACGGCGCACGTCTCGGCGACATCAAGCTCCAGTCAGTAACCGGGATCCGGATCATCATGATCCGGAGAATGCGTCAGAGATTCTACGATCCTGACAAACACACGGTCCTCCGCTCCGGCGACGTCCTAGTCGGACGAGGTCCTGAGTACGGATTTCCCGAACTCTGCGAACTGGCAGGTCAGCCGGTCCCCGGTGATGATGATCTGACTCCGTCTCCGATCAGCGATCTCGACCGTGCGGCCGCTCTCATGATCGAGATGAAAAACATCAGCGAACTCTCCGTCGGCCTTGCATACTCGGCTCTGCTCCATGAAAATCTGGATCTGGCAAATGAAGTCGTGGCGCTCGAAGAGGAGCTCGACGAGATGCGGCTTCGGCTCGATCTGTGGACCCTCGAAGCGGCCAAACGCACCGAGGATGTCGCAAGTCTGCGCGGAATGCTGTATATGTCTTCGTTTGCCGAGTCGATCTCGGACGCGGCAAGCTCGATTGCTGATGTCGTTCTTCGGGAGATCGAAGTGCCCGCGATCCTCAAACGGATCGTTCGGGAGTCTGATGAGATCATTGCGTGGGTCACGGTCCATGAAGGATCCACTCTTGACAAAAAATCCCTTGCTGAGTCTCATGTAGGTACCGTGACCGGAATGGTCATATTTGCCGTAAAACATGAAAACAGATGGATCTATCGTCCTGGGCGAAACGTCTGTCTGTATGCCGGCGACCTTCTGGTCGCCCGCGGCAGACGTGACGGTGAAGAAAAGCTCTATGGTCTCTGCGGTGCAGATACCGATGAAATAGAGGATTTTGAAGAGGAATAATACTAATGACAGATATCGTATACCGGCTTGGTCCGGGTTGTGAAGTCGATGACATCGTTGAAGGCAGCATGTACATCGGCAAAGTCCAGGGTTTTGCGACCTTTGGCACCTTCGTTCAGTTAAATGACAAAACCAAAGGTCTTCTCCATAAAAGCAATGTGCTGACCGATAAACAGGAACGCGATTCGATCATCGTTCTCGTCAATCAAGTCCGTCCCAACGGCAATATCGATCTCCGGGAGGTCATCCTTCAGGAAGGAAGCTATGAGACCCAGCTTGTCGCAAAAAAAGTCACGCTTACAAAACTCTCCGATCTCGCATCAAAAATCGGCAGAAACGTGACGATCGAAGCTGATGTCGTGCAGATCAAACAGACCTCGGGTCCGACCATCTTCACCATCTGTGATGACTCAGGCGTCGAGGATGCGGCGGCTTTCACCGAAGCAGGCGTCCGGTCCTATCCTGAAGTAAATCTCGGCGACATCGTCAGAGTATTCGGCGAAGCCACCCGCAGAAACAACCAGATGCAGATCGAGGTCTCCGGCATGCAGGTCCTCAAAGGCGAGGAAGCCGACAACGTCCGCGGCCGGATCAACCGTGCTCTTGAAGCCCGCGCCGAACCTCCGGAAGTCAGCCCGATGGTCAAAAGCGATGTCATCGAAGCTCTCTGGCCCGAGATGCGAAAACTTGCAAAGATCGTCCGCCGTGCCGTTCTCACTCAGCAGCCGATCATCATCCGTCACCACGCGGATGCCGACGGAATCTGTGCTGCTGTCTCTGTCGAAACAGCCGTGACCCAGTTCATCCGGGACAATGGCGGAGATCCGGATCAGGACAACTTCCTTCTGCGCCGCTCGCCCTCGAAGGCTCCCTTCTATGAGATAGAAGATGTGACCCGCGATCTGGACATGATGCTCAAAGACAATGTCCGGTTCGGTCAGAAACTTCCGCTCATCCTTCTCATGGACAACGGATCGACCGAAGAAGACATGCCGTCATACAAGATGACCGAGGTCTATGGTCTTGACGTCATCGTTGCCGACCACCACCATCCCGATGACACGATCGACAAGTATCTCCTTTGCCATGTCAATCCCTATCATGTCGGCGGCGACTTCGGCGTCACTGCAGGCATGCTTGGAACGGAAATTGCCCGGCTGATCAACCCCGCCGTCGAATCACGCATCATGCATTTCCCGGCAGTTGCCGGAGTTGCGGATCGGAGCGAGGCTCCCGAGCTCGACTCCTATCTTGCACTGATCGAAGGAAAATACACCCGCGCTGAATGCAAAGACATGGCCCTGTCCCTTGATTACGAGCAGTACTGGCTCAGATTCAATGACGGACGCGAGATCGTCAAAGACATCCTCAATATCAACAATGCTCCGGAACGCCATCTAAAGCTCGTGAACCTTCTCGTTACCGAGGCAAACCTCGCGATCGAAGATCAGATGAACACCATGATGCCTCACATCCATGATCAGAAACTCACTTCCGGTGCGAATCTGTTCCTTGCCGATGTGGAGATGTTTGCACACCGGTTCACTTTCCCGCCTCCGGGCAAATCCTCCGGCGAAGTTCACGATATCCTCTGCAAGAAGTATGTGAACGAACCCGTTGTCACTCTCGGCCTTGGTCCGGACTTTGCGGTCATCAGATCCCGTGGTGTTCGGATGAATATCCCGCAGATGGTCAGATCCATGCGGGATGAGATGCCCGGAGCAGGGATCTCCGGCGGCGGTCACCTGGTCGTCGGCAGCATCAAATTCGTTGAGGGTATGCGGACGCAGGTCATCGAAAAGATGGTCGAAAAAATCTCTCAATTTCCGGCAGCATCACTCTAAAACACCCGGATAACTTTTTTTGATCAGTTTCGATCATGCAGAGCCTTCATAACAATATCTTTATAATGTAAAAGATACAATACTTACGTGAGGTAAGTCAAAATGGCCGAACCTAAAACAATTCTTGAACGATACAACGAAACCCAGGCGAAGATCCTCGGATACCTGAAAGCAGGTGTATCCAAGGGCGGGAGATTTTTTAAAGCGAAGTATATCGCAAAAGATCTCGGTCTCTCTTCAAAGGAAGTTGGGACAAATCTCGCCATCCTCTCCGAAATCTGTGATGAGCTGGATATCAGCCGCTGGAGTTACTCCAACAGTACCACATGGATGGTAACAAACAGATCGATGTAAATAGAATATCTGATATCACCCCGATATTCCCTTTTTGTTTTCCCGGAGGAAAACAACAAACTTAATTACTGTTCCTTTCCTCTATGTTAGTATGGCTGTTAAAATTTTTGAGATAGTGGAAACCTTGGAATTTGTATCTGATATCGACGGGGAAAAGGACTGTCTTATGGCGCAGCAGGGTCCTCACTGGTTCAACATAGATGTCCCGAAAGGCTCCGGTCTCAAGGCCGGCGACAAAGTCCGTGTCATCGTCGAGAGGGCTGAATAGGCACAAGGATATGGAACGCAAACCTCTGCTGATCATTGCAGGCCTGGTCTGTCTGGCTGCCGTGATTGGTCTGATCATCTTGTTTACCGGGGGGACATCTCTGACTGCGGGGACGTCCGTCTACGAGGACGGCGTCTTAACGACCCCTGTCCATTATAATGGTGAACCAAAAGACGTCTGGTTCCTTTACAATATATTCCGTCAGGATACTCTTCTCTCCTCAACGCAGGTGTGTGAATCCGAATCTGTTCTTGGGACGCTGATACAGGGCGACTCTGTAACGGAACTGCAGATTGATCTTTCGCCAGGCGAGTACAAGGTTTTTATCTATGTTCTCGAACGTGATGAAGGAACGAAACGTATAACCGGCTTCATTCAGAATATTCAGATCAGATGATGCAGATCTTTGACAATGCCCTTCTTTTTGATCCTGCGGGTGCAGAGTGGCGGCCGGCAGCGTTTTCTGCTGAAGACGGTCTGGTGTGCGCTGTTGGCGCTCCGGGCTCTCTGACGGGACATCGGGTAACCGACCTTTGCGGCGCCCGGGTCGTTCCAGGCTTGATCGACGCCCATGTCCATATCGAAAGTTCCCTTCTCACGCCCCGCGAGTTCGGCCGGCTGTCCCTCAGAAACGGCGTGACCACAGTGATAGCCGACCCTCACGAGATCGCAAACGTCTCGGGTTGTGCCGGGATCGATTTCATGATCCGGGATGCGAAGAGTTCGCCGGCTGATATTTTTTTCATGATCCCTTCCTGCGTGCCGGCGACCCCGCTGGATAAAGGCGGCGCGGTCATCTCCGCAGAGGATGTCGCCTCCTACAAAAACACTCCTTCGGTCATCGGGCTGGGTGAGATGATGAATGTTCCGGGCGTGCTTTCCGGCGATCCCGAGGTCCTTGCAAAGCTGGCCGTCTTCGATCACATCGACGGCCATGCGCCGGGACTTTCCGGCGAAGCGCTCTGCAGCTATGTGGCCCGGCATATCAAAACGGATCATGAGTGTACTTCCGCTGATGAAGGCCGCGAAAAACTCTCTCTTGGGATGTATGTCCTTCTCCGGGAAGGCGATGCCGCAAAAAATATCGCCGCTTTGTCAGAGATCGTAAATGATATGACGGCGTCCCGTTGCTGTTTCTGCACAGACGACCGGCATACGGACTCTCTGGTCCGTGAAGGTTCGATCGATCATTGCATACGGGTCGCGATGAACTGCGGGATGAAACTTGAGCATGCTCTCCGTCTTGCGACGCTTTCCGCTGCCGATTGTTTCGGTCTGGCCGACCGCGGGATGATCGCCCCCGGAAGGGTCGCGGACTTCTGCATACTGGTGGATGGTCCCGAATTTGCGGTTTTGGAGGTGTATAAAAACGGCATGCCTGCTTCATCGATAGATATGCCGGGCAGCTCTCCGTCCTGCGCTTCGCCGCCATTTTCCTGCCGTGTTCCAAAAAAGGAGGAACTTGCTCTTCCTGCGGGAAAACTCCGGGTCATCGGCCTTGTTCAAGGTGAGATCATAACGGAGGTTCTCGACAGTGAGACGGCCGGAGATCTCTGTAAAGTCGTGAGTGTTGACCGGTACCGGTCCGAAGGGTCTGGTGTGGGTCTTGTATCAGGATTTAACTTTAAGAAAGGCGCGATCGCGGCATCGATCTCGCATGATGCCCATAACATCATCGCGGCAGGCGTCACGGATGAGGAGATCATTCTGGCGATCCGCGCTTTGACAGACGGCGGCGGAGGTATGGCAGTTGTCTGTGACGGAAAAACGAGCGTCCTTTCCCTCCCGTGCGGAGGGCTGATGACCCCGCTTGCGTATGAAGAGGTCGCACAACAGCTGGAAGAGCTTGCCGGCCGGCTGAAGATGACGGGCGCATCTCCGGCGGCGTTCATGAACCTGGCGTTTCTCTCCCTTACGGTGATCCCGCATCTCAGGATCACGCCCCGTGGTCTATTCGACGGAGATCTCTTTCAGGATGTGCCGATCCGGTTTTCGTAGGGGAAAAGACTATCTCGTTTTCGAGACATACGTATCACAATGAACCTCTCCCGGATCTTTTCCCTGATAATGATAGCAGCACTCCTGCTCCTCTTCATTCCAGGCCAGGCTTTAGCAAATTCCGGGGTGATCATCACGCTTCCTGAGGGGAATCAGACGGTCTCCGGCGATTCTTCGGTGCTGACTGAAGGATCCAACCGGTACGGATATCTGACCGTCCGCTCCATGGATATCGCTCTCTCGGGAACGGAAGCGGAGATCACCGTGCAGTATGAGGTCACCCCCTGGATCGCGTTTCTGGTCTTTCTTTTCGGCAAACAGGATCTGAAAAACCGTGTGCTCTCGGTTGTCGGATATCCTGAGCCGGGAAAAGACAGCCAAACGGCGGTCTACACCTATGTTGACAACAGTCGTGCGGTCATTGTTGTAAAAAATGCGGTGATCGATTATGAGGACGGATCTTACTGGTATCCGGCTCACACCTTTGGAACGGTGATCCCGAAACTGACGTTCATCATCGGTCCTGCCGAATCAAAGATCTACAGCAATATCAAGGTCATGCAGAAAGGTTTCGGGTATTTCCAGTAAGGGTCCCGGTATCTTTTTCAGTACTTAACTTTTTTATACACGGGTTTTCTTTTCTTTCCGTTCGTCTCTTCCTCCTCCAGTTTCAGTCTCATCTCTATCCATGCCCGGACTTGTTTCTGGACACGCGGTCTGAGATAGATGCCGAGAAATGCGACTGCAAGGCCTGCTATCGTGAGGAGCATCATTGCGATAATGCCGTCAGTGGTGGTGAACGGGAACGGTTCGACCGGAGAGATGGACAGGAAATAGATCACTGCACCGTAGGCTATCATACCGATCGCAACAAAAAAGAATGGCACGACAAATATCCGTGAGATCCCTGCCTGATAATTCTGGACGTAATCCGTGATCTTTCCGGCTGATGCCACCAGTCCGGCAACGATGACCCAGATGAGCGCTCCATACAGGAACGTCAGGCCGAGATAGAGGATGCCGACGTCTCCCGAGTTTGGATAATTGGCGATCACGCTCATCAGCCCTGAAATGATCCCGGCGATGACGAGAATGACTGCGACCAGATAGGCAATAAAGGAGAACTGTCCCTTTCTGAACGATTCGGTTACCGCGTGCCAGACGTAGACGAAGTACTGGTCGAAGTTGAAACCTTTGAACAGAAGATATAAGCCGATGATCCCTACTGCCACCAGAACTGCCGAAATCCCGGGTGCCAGCAAGGCGACCAGGGCATAGAGCAGAAGGACCAGGCCGACCGGCAGGAGCACACTTCTTGCGATCTTGGGGTCGTTCAGCAGCTTTTTGATGATATAATAGGTCCCTTCAATGTTTGGCAGCTGTTTGATGATCACGCGTACAACGCTTGCCACCTTCAGATGTGACTGGATGATCGGCAGAACGTATTCATCCTCCGCCCCGTCGGAGATGAGTATGCAGTCGGTGGATCCGGTGATCCCGATGACCTGTTCGAGCAGTTCGCCTATCCGCCTGTCGCCTTCGAGCATATTCATATGGTTGCCCCCTATTACGGCGACCTCTACGTCCTCGCCTTCTGCTTTCAGCTGGTCATAGGTTTTTATTGCCTGAAAAATGGCATTCGTATCGGAATCTTCCGGATCGGCGATGCCGAGCCGTGTGGCTGCATCGAGACATGCTTCCCTGCCGACCGCGGGGCTCTCGACACCGGCCTTGTATCCCACGTCGTCATCTCTGTCAATGCTCAGAATCAGCGTACGTGCCCTCATTGTTATACAGTTACCATTTATGGATTAAATATCTGTGGGAAAAAAGCGGGAAAAAATATGGGTTATATTTGGAAAACTTCAGATAAGCTTTGAGCGCTGAAGTTTTAATAAGTCCTCGGTCGTCAGCCTCTCGCCGCTCTTGAATGCGTTGAAGATGGTTTCTGCTTCCTTTCTTGCGGACTTGTTCTCTTTTACGCTCTTGACTTTCTTCTGCTTTGAGCGGATGCCTGTCAGGACCTTATCATAATCACGCAGCTGTTTCTGGCATTCAAGGAACTGTTTGTGCTCTGCATCTGCAGCTTCCTGTGCTTCAACGAACTGTTTGTGTTTTGCATCTGCACCTTCCCGTGATTTGTCGGCTTTTCTGTAGCACTCGACCATAAGGTCGTGGTGTTTCTGGGCGAGCTCGGCTTTTTCAGTAACTTCTGCATGGATAGCAGAGGCCTGTTTGCGGTACTCGCGTGCCTCGATTAAACGGGTGCGGACTTCTTTGTTCTGTTCGTGCTCGACTTCCTGGTCCTTGAGTTCGGCTCTGAGCTGTTTGATTTTGTCAACAAGCTCATTTTCCTTCTCTTTGGACATCTGTTCAGTCTGCTGTCTCTCTTCGAGCTGGTCGATCTGACGCTGGATGTCTTTTGCGGAGGGTTTCTTTTCGTGGCTCTGCGCCGCGGAACCGGTTCCCTGTTCGCCTCTGAGGGCATCGATCTCTTCAAAGAGAGTGTTTGCCTTGTCGTTTAACTCGTTCCTCTTCTCTTTCAGGGACTGAACGTCGTTATTGGACTGGTCACGGAGCTCTTTGTTTTTCTGTGCGTCCTCGACATACTGGCGGGTTGCGTTGTTCAACTCGTTTCTCTCGCGGGCAAACTGGCTTGCCTGGGAGTTCAACTCGTTCCGCTTTGCTTTGTGTTCTTCAGACTCTTCAAGGAGTAATTTTCTTTTATCGACAAGATCTTCGGTCAACGTTCTTACCTATCCTGAGCAGCCGTCCGCAGAGAGATGGATCCAAGGGTCGCCCGCGCTGGAGATAATACCAAAATGCATGAAAAATGACGCAAAAACAAGTGCAAAGTTTCAATGATAGTATTCAATCTCCTGTACCGGCGGCCGACTCGTTGGAATCTTCCGACTCCGCAGATATACGACTTTCCTATAATTAGTGGTGGTATGGGGAAATAAAGGTGTCGTATACTTCTTATGAAAAAACAGTCTTTTTTACCACAACCCCTGTATCATAGGGTTGGGGTGTTTTGGGCAGACGGTGCAGGTGTCTGCCGGAGTATATGCCCAAAAAGGATGGGCATACGCCAAGGCGACGACGTACCTTTCGGCGTTATGCTTCATCCTGGTGGGGTATAGTATTGCGGTGTGTGGAAGTATGGTGTTTTACATGATCCAGTCAAACGAGGAGCCGCTGCGTGCAGTGGCAGTGTTTTGCTGATGGGTCATGGGAGAGGCGGATGGACTGTGTGAGGATGGTGTCTGGGAGGAGTTGCCTGCCTGGAAGGTGGTGACCGAGTGGCCGCCTAAGATCTGCGGACACTGGATACCGGTCATGATGGCCATGACTGATACTTTTCCTTCGAAGTCTTTGCGGACCCGTGCTCCCCAGATGACATCTGCATGCGGGTCAAGTTCGTAGGTGAGCTGCTGGGCGATCTCTTCCGCATCGTGGAGGGTGAGATCGTTTCCGCCGGTGATGTGGATCAGACTGCCGGTTGCTCCGCGGAAGTCGATGTCGAGAAGCGGGTGGGCAAGACAGTCGCGAATGACGGACTCAGCCTTGTTCTGCTGTTTGGATTCGCCGACGAGCATAACGGCAAGTCCGCCCTTGCTCATGATCGCGCGGACATCTGCATAATCGATGTTGATCAGTGAGGGTTCGGTGATCGTTTCGGAGATGCCTTTGACTGTCTCGGCGATCAGCTGGTCCATGACAGAGAATGCCTGACCGAGCGGCAGATTCGGCACGAAGTTCTTGAGTCTGTTGTTGTCGAGAACGATGACCGAGTCGGCTGCCTGGCGCATTGCCTCGAGACCGTCTTCGGCTTTGAGCATTCTCGCCCGCTCTACCTGGAATGGGTAGCTGACCATTGCAATGACGATCGCGCCGTGTTCTTTGGCGATCTGCGCGACGACCGGCGCGGATCCGGTTCCGGTTCCTCCGCCCATGCCTGCGGTGACAAAGACGAGGTCTGCATCTTTTAAGATCTCTTCAAGGGTGGGGCGTGCCATCTCGGCGGCACGGCGGCCCACGTCCGGGAATCCGCCGGCTCCAAGGCCGCGGGTCAGGGATTTCCCGATCAGAACGCGCTTGTCTGCCTGGATCATGTCCAGGTGCTGTTTATCGGTGTTGATGGCGATGGTTTCGGAACCTGCGACCTTCATGTTGTGGAGTCTGTTGATCGTGTTGTTTCCTGCGCCGCCGCATCCTACAATAACGATCCTTGGCTGTCCGAGCATGTCATCGTCGTCAACGATGGATGTCTTCTGAATTCCTTTTTCGAGCTCTGAGTTCTTCAGCGCTTCATTGATAATACTCTGCATTTTTTGTAAACACCCCAATGATTTTACTGTTATAATCGTGCGTCAAATGTGACAATCTGGTCATTATCACGCACTATCCTGTCTCCCCGCTTGGAAAGATACTCTCTTACTGCATAACGGACTGCCTCTGAAATAGTGGGAAACTCGCCTGTCTGGACAAGTTTTTCAAGCAGTTCGACCTGCTGGGGGGGTAGGCGTATGGTGACTCTGTCCATTTTAACTCCAATCTGACTTTTGTCAGCCAATTGTCTGTCCTCTGTCTGACAAATGTTAGACATAGAGCTGACGTCCGATCTTGGACAAAATCTAATTGGATGTTTGATTATATAAATGTATCGTGTGGTATTTGTGTGTTAACACAAAATCAGTTTCTATCTGTGGTATATTTATGCCGCCGGAGACTAAGATTATACTACAAAATGCAGAAACATTTTCCTGAGAAAGCGGTCCATGGCGGGCGGATTATTGCTCTAAGGCAAAAATATGGTCCGGATCTTCTTGACGTGAGTGCAAGTATGAATCCATTTTTACCTCCTGTGCCCTGCGATTTCGGGGATGTTGATCTCTGCGTGTATCCTGATGATACATATAGTGCATTAAAGGATAAAATCGGACATGTTTTTTCCCGGCCAACCGATGAGATCTGTGTGGGGAACGGTTCTGCAGAACTGATCAGAGTCTACTGCAATGTTGTTCTCTCTCCAAACGACACGGTCAGGATCGATCCTCCGACATTTGGGGAGTATGGTCTTTCTGCGAAACTTGCCGGCGCCAATGTTGTTTCCGGCAGGGATGCGGATCTCCGGATCATCTGTAATCCGAACAATCCTACTGGAATTCTGCGATCACGCGATGAAATGCTCGCTCTTTTGGACGACTGTACGAAAAAGAATTCCCGGCTCTTTGTGGATGAAGCTTTTATGGAGCTCGCTGCACGCAATGAATCTATTTCTGATATCAGGTCAGATGATCTTTTTGTGATGCGTTCGATCACCAAATGCTTCTCGGTTCCCGGGATCAGGTTCGGGTTCGGTTTTGGTCCGGCCGATCTGATCGAAAAGATCGAGACGGTTCGGACCCCCTGGACGGTGAATGCCTTTGCGGAAGCCTTCACTATGCGGGCTCTTGATCACTATGACGATCTCGTTCTCTCTGCGGAAAAGATCTCTGCTGAACGTGAGTGGTACTTCGCCCGTCTCACCGAACTTGATCTCTCCTTCGAACCAAGTTCGGTGAACTATATATTAGTGCATCTTGGAAGAAATGCATCGGAGTTCACCGAGTCGATGCTTGAACACGGTGTTCTTGTCAGAGACTGCACGTCGTTTGGCCTCTTAGAATCGATCAGGATCTCGGTCGAGACGCGGGAGAAGAACCTCCGTGTCGTGGAGGCTCTGTCTGCATGCTTGCGCTGATCCTTGCCGGCGGTGAAGGTTCAAGACTCCGCCTCGGAGAAAAAGCTCTGGTCATGGTCCATGACCGGCCGATGATCTCCTGGGTGATTGAGGCATTCATTGACGCCGGGTGTGAACCGGTCGTTGTGACCTCCTATAAAACGCCCTTTACCCGGAACTGGTGTCGGGCGAACAATGTTCTGTTTATCGATACGCAGGGGATCGGATACGTCGAGGATCTCTGTGAAGCAGTCGAGATCTCCGGAGAAGACGGCCCGCTCTTCACCTCCGCGGCGGATATCCCCTGCCTCACGGCAGACATCATCGGGCAGGTTCTTGAGGCATATGATGCATCAGGCAAACCCGCCTGTTCAACCTGGGTCCCGATTGCTCTTTGTGAACGATACGGCATGCAGCCGAGATACCGCGAGATCATTAACGGAGTTCCGGCGACTCCGTGCGCAGTAAATATTTTCATGGGAAGTCTCGTTGCCGAGGTGCAGGACGAACTCTGTCTTTTGCTTAATGAACCGGGTCTCGCGTTCAATATCAACACGCGTGACGAGCTGGCGGTTTTAGAACGCGAATTTTGTTTTGTTCGACCCTGTTAGCGAACACCATTTTTCTGCAAACCCGAAAAGCCGTAAGTATAAACACTCCGTCCCGCCAATACTATCTACTCAACATGGCAGATGCAGATATTCGAAACGATATATATGTCCTGGCACTGGAAAACGCCGTCAAACATAAGACCGTTCCCCGTGCCGGCGCGATTCTTGGAAGCGTGATGGGTGTCCACCCCGAACTTCGAAGCAAGGCAAAAGAGATCAATGCTCTCATTCCGGAGGTCCTCGAAGAGGTCGCCTCCCTCTCAATAGAGGAACGCGAAGAGAAACTGATGTCTCTCAATCCCGGCGCAATAGAAAAGATGCATGAGAAGAAGGAGAGGAGCCATGAACTTCCCGAACTTCCGAACGCACAATCCGGGGTCGTCATGCGTTTTGCGCCCAATCCGTCCGGCCCTCTTCATCTGGGACACGCCCGCGCCTCGGTTCTAAACGACTACTACGTGAAAAAATACGGCGGGAAATTTTACTACCGCGTCGAAGATACCGATCCAAAACGCGTCGACCCGTCCGCATATGAGATGGTCTCAGAGGATCTTGCATGGCTTGGTATCGGCATCACCGATGTGATCTATCAGTCGGATCGTTTTGCTGTCTACTACGAGTATGCACGAAAACTCCTCCAGCTCGGCGGAGCATATATGTGTACCTGCGATAACAACGAGTTCCGCGAGAAAAAGCTCAAGAAGATCGCCTGTCCGTGCCGCGAGATCTCCGTCGAAGAGAATCTGAAGAGATTCGACGACATGCTTGCCGGAAAGTATGCCGAAGGCGAGATCACACTCCGGGTAAAGACCGATATCGCTCATCCGGATCCGGCGGTCCGCGATTTTGCCGCGATGCGTGTTTTAACGAGCACGCCCCACCCGAGAAAGCCGGAGATCTTTGTTTATCCTCTGATGAACTTCTCGGTGGCGGTCGATGATCATCTGCTTGGCATGACGCACGTTATCCGCGGGAAGGATCATATCGCCAACACCCGCCGTCAGGAGTATATCTACAACTACTTCGGCTGGAAGATGCCGTACTTCTATCATTACGGAAGAATGTCGATCGCCGGACTCGAATTGTCAACCTCCGGCATGCGCAAAGGGATCAACGAAGGTCTCTACACCGGATGGGACGATATCCATCTGGGAACGCTTCGCGCTCTTGCACGCCGCGGCATTCAGCCCGACGCAGTTCGCGCTGCCACGGTCGATATCGGTATGGGGGATACGGACATCTCGTTCTCCTGGGAGAATCTGTTTGCCCAGAACAAAGCGGTCATCGATGCCGGAGCGGATCGGTACTTCTTTGTTCCCGAGCCTGTTGAGGTGGAGATCACCGGCGCTCCCAAGACCGAGGCACATGCTCCGGTATATCCAAATCAGCCCGAGCGGGGAGAACGCGTTCTTCCGTTCACGGGCCGCGTTCTTCTGCCGAAGGGCGAGATGGAAAAAGGCGGGATGCTTCGGCTCAAGGATCTGTTCAATATCAATATCACTGGTCCGAATTCGGCAGAATATGCGGGTGATTCGCTTGCCGATGCACGTTCTTCTAAGGCTGCGATCGTTCAGTGGCTTCCGATCGAAATGGCTGCTCCCTGCTCGCTTCTTATGCCGGAAGGCATCTTCGAAGGGTTCTGCGAGCCGGCGGTTCGCGGGTATGCGGGCCGGATCGTTCAGTTCGAGCGGGTCGGCTTTTCCAAGATCGACGCAGTAAATGATGGAAAAGTGATCGCGTACTTCACTCACCGCTGATGTCGGCGTCCGAGGTTGCCGGACTTCTGTCCGCGGAGGAGGTCACGCTTTCGCATATCCGCCGTGCCGTTCATCATCTCCCGAAATCGTGCCGCGCTGTTCTTTACGACGAGGCACACCCCCTCCATCCTTCTGCGGTCGGCGAGTTTTTTGAAGCCCTCTCGTATGAACTTCTTTTGAGCGCATCGGAGAGTTCCCCCTCTGTTGTTTCGATTGCCGCGAAACTTGCCGATGCGGTTTTTATTCCGTATGATAAATACTCCCCCGACGGTTTGTGGTATTCGCGGGACGGCGGCATCCGGTTTAAGATGAAGGGCCGCGTCGCGGCGGAGATGGATCTTCTCATCAAAACCAGTGACGGTGTCCGTATCTTCGGGGAGGTGATCTCCGGTTCTGCGGGGACCAAAGGATTCCTGTCTGAGATCGCGGCGAAAAAAGCTCTTTTGTCCGAGATATACGGTGACCCGGTCGAGTTTCTGTTAGTTCTCCCCTACGAGCCTCACTCCGGTCTTCGGTGCGTGGGAGAGAACGATGCGTTCGCGGTCATCCCCGGTGGGGATACTCTTTACCGAAATGTGCCGAAGTCTGAGGTGATGATGCGAAAACTTTCCCCGACGAAGAGTACAAAACGGGTGGACGGCAGGGTCTGGTAATTTTTCGCGGATTTTACATAGGATTTACGGGGCTCTTTTCGAATCGGATCGACATGAACATTGCATACCGTCTGCGTAAAAAAAGAGATCAGCAGATATTTTCAGAATATGTATCATCCTGTCAACATCTGCTCAAATACCTGCTCCCTTATCTGACCATCTCGCCGTGGAGCGTGAGGTCCAGGCCGATATACTCCTCATCCTCAGAGACCCGCAGGCCGACCGTTTTGTCCACGATCCAGGCAAGGAAATAGGTCGCTCCAAACGCAAACGCCGCGGTAATGCATGCATCCAGGATCTGGATCCCGAACAGATAGGCGTTCCCCTCAATAAGACCGGACGCTCCGCCGACCGCCGCCGTCGCGAAGATACCGCAGGCGATCGTCCCCCAGAACCCGCCCACGCCATGGATCGACCAGGCGTCCAGACTCTCGTCGAATCCCTTCTTCACACGCCAGATAAGCGCGTAGTAACAAAGGATCCCGGCGACCGTTCCGATTAAAAGCGCGGCCCACATATTCACAAATCCTGCCGCCGGCGTGATCGCGCCAAGGCCGGCGATCGTTCCCGAGATAAAACCGAGCGAACTGGGTTTTCCATGCCGCCAGTTTGCGATCATCCAGGAGATCGTTCCGGCTGCCGCTGAAAGCAGTGTCACCATGATCGCATGGATCGCGAGATCGCTCGCTGCAAGAGCGCTGCCTCCGTTGAATCCCATCCAGCCGAAAAGCAGCACACCGCCGGCAAAAAACGTCAGCGGGATGTTCTGGGGATGTAAATTGTACGAACCGAACCCTGATCTTTTTCCGATATAGATCGCGAGAGCGAGCGCCCCGAACCCGGCGCTGATATGCACGACCGTTCCGCCGGCAAAATCGAGAGCGCCGAGCTGCTGGAGCCAGCCTCCTCCCCACAGCCAGTGGGCGATCGGATCATACACCAAAGTCGTCCAGAGCACGCCGAAAAGCAGAAACGCTCCAAACTTCACGCGTTCGGCAACCCCCGAGACGATGATCGCGAGTGTGAGCCCGGCAAACGTCATCTGGAACGCGGCAAACAACATGTCGGGGATCTGCAGGCCAAGCGTTGTTCCAAAATCCACGCCGGCAAATCCCAGATGTTCAAGACCGCCGATCACCAGCATATCCGTTCCAAACACCAGCGAATAGCCGATCAGGAACCACTGGATGATCACGATCATCAGTGATGAGAATACAAGCATCAGAACCGAAATAAAGTTCTTTTTGCGAACCATCCCGCCGTAGAAAAGACCCAGGGCGGGCGTCATTAAAAGTACAAGGGCAGTTGAAGCAAGTACCCAGGCAACAGATCCGGTGTCAATCATGTAGTGGCCTCCATCAGAGCCGGGACCTGCGTGTCTGTGATACAGGACAAACCCTCATGCGTCCCGGCTCACAGATATTTTACACCTGATGTATTGACCGTCTGAATATATAAATACTGACAATGTCTAGCATGTCACACGTTATCATGTATTTTTCAAGAGGATGAAAGCCGGGGATTTTGGCTGTAAAAATTCCGGGTCAGATATTTAAGATACGGTGACCTATTTGAAGTATGTCACGCCGGCCGTGTCAGCGGTGAGAAAAAAAAACATGGATCCGCCTGAATTCCCCTGGGCCCTGGATGCCGATGAACTGCAGAAAGCCTTTGCCGTCGATCTCGGAAAAGGACTCACCTCCGCTGAAGCGGAAAAACGCCTCAGGGAATCGGGAACAAATACTATAATCGAATACAACAGGATCTCATTTTTCCGGATACTCCTGTCTGAACTCAAAGAACCGCTCATCGTGATCACCCTCCTGATAGGCATCGTCTACAGCATATGGGGGCAGATCGGCGACACGATCACGATCCTCATCCTCATTTTGTTCGTTACAATAGTTGAGGTCTACACCGAATTCAAAGCCAGAAAAAGTATGGACGCCCTGAAAAAACTGGGAGCTCCGACGACCTGGGTCATCAGGGACGGAAAACCAGGTGAGATCTCCGCCTCCTCTGTCGTGCCCGGAGATATCCTGATCCTGAAAAGCGGCGTTCGGGTCAGCGCAGATATTCGGATCCTGACCGCCCGCGGTCTCGAGGTCGATGAATCACAGCTCACCGGCGAATCCATGGGTGTTGGAAAAAGCGCCGGTAAAATCCCCCGGACTGCGGGACTCAGCGACCGGACGAACATGATCCATATGGGCAGCGTGATCCTGAAAGGTAAAGGGACCGGTATCGCGGTGCAGACCGGGATGGATACCGAACTCGGGCGGATAGCCGGCCTGACCCAGGAGGCTCCCGATCCAAAGACCCCCATGCAGAGATCCACGCTTCACCTGACCAAAAATCTGATAGGGCTCGCGGTTATCTTCAGCATCGCGATCCCCATCCTCGGATTTTTCCGCGGTCTGTCCCTTCCGGATATGATCCTGACCGGCCTTTCCCTTGCTCTCGCCACGATCCCGGAAGAACTCCCCATCATCATGACGATGCTGCTTGGCTTTGGGGCGATCCAGCTCGCAGGAAAGCATGTCCTCATCCGCCGGACGAAGGCCGCCGAAACTCTGGGCAGCGTCACGGTGATCGCGACTGACAAGACCGGCACGCTGACGGAGAACAGGATGAGCATCGAGGCATGGACCGAGGCAAACGAAAAGCAGCTGTTCACCGTCGGCGTTCTTATGGCCGATGTCTCGCTTGACGAGGACGGAAACTTTCTCGGCGACCCGATGGACAAGGCAGTTGTGCAAAAAGCAGGTGAGCTCGGGAGCGAACGAAGCGTTCTGCTGCAGGATAACCGGCTTATCCATGACTCCGGATTCGATGAAGTCCGAAAAATATTTCTGATGAAGTATGCCTGCCGGGGAAAAGAACGCGATCTCATCAAAGGCGCTCCCGAAAGCGTGTTTGCCCTCTCCCGTCCCGATCCGGAAATGACCGCTCAGCTGAATGCATCTATCACCGCCGGATACCGGACGATCGCCGCCGGATGGAAAGAACCTTTGGAAGAGAAGTACACCCTCGCCGGTCTGATCAGTTTCGATGATCCGATCCGTGAAGCCGTAAAACCGGCGATCCGGGAGTTTTCCAATGCTGGGGTCCGGGTCATCATGATAACCGGCGACCATGCGGGAACCGCCGCCCGGGTCGCGGAGGATGCAGGCATATCCGGATGCGCTGTTCTTACCGGTGATGATATCCGCGATATCTCCGATGCCGCTCTCAAAGAAAAGGTGATGACCTGTAACGTGTTTGCCAGGATCACCCCGAAGAAAAACTCCGGATCGTTGCCGCCCTGCATGAAAACGGCCAGGTGGTCGCCGTAACGGGAGACGGGATCAATGACGCTCCGGCTCTCAAATCGGCCGATATCGGGATATCATTTGGGATCTCGGGAACGGATGTCGCGAAAGAAGCGTCCGACATGATCCTGACGAACGATGATTTCACCTCCCTTGTGGATGCGATCAAAGAAGGCAGGCGTCTGTATGAAAACATGTTCAAGTGCATCATGTACACGCTTGCAAGCAAGATCGGTCTGGTCTTTATGCTGCTGCTTCCGATCCTGCTGAACCTTCCGCTTCCGTTTGCTCCGATCCAGATCATCATCATGGAGCTATTTATGGATCTTTCCGCATCCACATCCTTTGTCGTGGAACCGGCCGAGTCTGATCTGCTGAAGCAGAAACCGCGTGACCCAAACGAGAAGTTCATGAACAAAAAGATGATCTCCGGGATCTTTACCGGCAGTGTCACGCTTACGGCGGTTGTTTTGTCCGTCTACTTCTTCAGCTGGGGGATGACCGGCGATCTGGCGGCAGCCCAGACCTATGCCTTTGCCGCATGGCTGCTTTCTCACATCTTTTTAGCGATGAATATGAGAACGAGCCGCATTCCGCTGATCCGTGTCGGCTACTTTTCCAGCAAAGCTATGAACATCTGGATGGTCGGCGTGGTGGTTTTCCTGGTCATCGCACTGAACGTTCCCTTCTTTATCGAGTACCTGAAGTTGTCTCCGGCAGGGATCCTGCCGATCATCGGGGTCGCTCTTCTCTCGTTTGCCGCGACCTACTGGATCGAGATCAGAAAAATACTGCGCTTAAAAAAAGTGAGCCGGGTTACGTGAGGTCCGGCCCGTTTGCATCCGTCACGATGTCGTGTCCTTTTTCATCGATGCAAAGGACGGAGAGGAGGCTCTTTGGATCTTGTGCATGCAGTTTTTCGAAGAGGAGATACAGGGTTTTCACGTCTTCGGAACCGAGCGGGAGATTCTTATCCTTATTTTTGGTTATCCGCTTGATCGCATCCGACTCCTCAGGGGACATCTTTTCGCTGTATGCCGCGGTGAACCGCTCTACTTTCTGACGCCAGGGTCCCTGCCGGGAGGTGTTGATGACCTTGCGAAAGTCGAGGTCTTTTTTTACGGGAGCTGCCGTCTGGGATTTTTGCGGAGCGGCGTTTGGGCGGGACGGAAGGAAGATCTTTTCATGGACCGTTTTCTGCATGACCGGTTCGGGCCGTTTTCCCGGTTCCTGCTGTTTACTTAGGATCCGAAATCCGTTTCCGTGTTTGGTGAGGGTCTCGTCGTCGATGACCCTGAGTTTCATATTTGAGAGATTCATCCCGATATCGGTTATTTTGAAGATGGTCGTGTCGTTGTGTTCGACCATGCCGGTTTTTATGAGATAAAACAGCGCGTCGTTCACTTTCGTGTCGAAGATCCCCTTTCCTCTGCCGCCGGTCTGCATGATCTGTTCCTCCAGTGTCAGGCTGAACACAGCGATGAGGCTGTCTTTGATCTCTTTTCGTTTGTGCGGGGCGCCGTCGGAGAGGAAGTTTAGGATCGGCGCATACATCAGGGAGTACTGTTTTGGAAGAGGCATGATTCGCACGGGGTAAAAGGGGCTGGAGGATATTTAAAATTTTCGCCGGACGGGCTGGGGAAATCTATTTAGCTTCATCTGCCGTTCACTCAGATATGACGACCGGGAACGCTGGTTTAAAAGTACAGGGCCGTGAAATCGCAGAAAACACTGCCCGTGCGATGTGGATGCGGGAATATATTCCCGAAGCGCTGCCGCCGGAAATCCTGCAGAGGATCGGTGGCCGGAAGAATTCCAGCTCAGCTTTCGGTGAACGCATGCGGATGAGACTTGCGGATCTTCTGGCCGCTCCTGAGAGTTTCACGCCGGATTATACAAAGCGCTATACCGAGCTTTCCAGATACGCCGGGGATCTGACGCCGCATCAGGCGTATGCGATGACCAATCTTTTCGGTCTTGACAGCGCCCGGGGGTATAAGGAGCTGCCGTCCGATAAAAAATTCAGCTTTCCCGATGATGACCGCCCGCAGTTTGAGTATCAGGTCGGCTGGCACTTTTTCGTCGGCAATGTCTTCGATACTCAGGGCAGGGAGTACGGGATCCAGCTGATGTTTTGGCGGTATGCTCTTCTTCCGCCGAAGATGGCAGAAGAGGCGGGACTGACTGATCTCGAGAATCAGATCGTTGAGGTCCATCTGGCGGTGAGTTCGGCGGGCAGGAGGCATTACCGTATCCGGCCGGTCATCGTCGCGGGAACGACGGGTCTCATCGATTTTTCGACCGAACCGTATCGGTATTCGGTTGGAAAACACTGTATTTCATCTCAGTCGAAGGATTCTCTCTTTCCGCTGAGGCTTCAGGCATGGGGGGTCGACAACCATGAGGAGGTGCCTGCCGAGATATCGATCGATATCACCGTTTCGCAGACCAAAGGCTATGTCCTCAACGGTGAAGAGGGCATGCTTCCAAGCTGCGGAGGGGTCGGGACGCTGTATTATTCGGTGCCGAATCTCCGGGTCGATACAGGTCTGAGCCGACTCTCGATCGAGGGAGAGGAGATCAGTCTGGCGGGCGGGAAGTTCTGGTATGATAATCAGTGGGGGACCGGTTTTATGCCGTCAGGCAGTCCGCGCAGCGAGGTCCTTCGTGCCGCGGGGATGCTTGAGGATAAGCCCGGGGTCGGCTGGGACTGGATGGAGGTGCAGTTCGATAACGACACCGAGCTGGCTCTTTCCTCGATCCATACAAAAGAGCAGAAGGAGTTCGTGATGCAGACAGGCCCTCTTCCTCCGGGGATAATGACGGCTCCTGCCGTCGGATCGTTTATTCAGCAAAACGGATCCTATTTCCCGATCAAAGCGATGATGAAGGTGACCGACTGGGTGCAGAGTTTTGTGACGGACGGTCCGTATCTGACGACCCGCGCCTGGTATCCGAACCGGGTGGAGATCACTGTGGAAACTGCGGAGGTCCCGGAGGGATGCAGACGGTTTGTGATGATCCCGATCGTTCTGACGGGTCAGCATGGATTTTTTGCGGCAGGGGCGGAGTATTCGGAAGGTGCGGTCAGGATCGAGTCACCCGACGGCAAACGGATCGGATCGGGCTTTTTGGAAAATGTCAGTTATGCGGATGCCTGCAGACAGAATTTGCGGCTTGCCGGGATCCCGGATACGCCGGAGAATGCGGAGCTCTTTGCAAAGCCGGCGATCCCCGGGGAGCTGAAGGCGGCCGCGGCTGCTTTTCTGATGAAGCCTGAGAATGCGGCGAAGCTTGCAGCGGAGCTCGCAAACTGCAGAGGGCTTTGAGGGGACTGCAAAAAGGGGAAAGGGGCGAAAGGTTTTTGGGCCGAGGGTCTGCCGTCCCCATCCCGATCTTTACATGCCGCATGGAAGCACCCTATCAAAATGTAAAAATATCCTGCCCTGCAAAACAAACTGATCATTCAAAAAACCCATAATACCAAGACACTCTCATTAAGAATGTATATTAGAGAGAATGTGAAATCATTATAGATACAAATATCCTGCCCGCGGCAGGAACCCAGATACTGCAGGAACATATGAAAAGTATAACCGGCTCGGCAAAATGCAGCACATACGACAGGGAAAAAGTACTTGAGGCTGTAGGAAAAGCAATAAAAGCCTCAGGCGGACTTCCCCGCGTCGACGGCAGAAAAGTCCTCTTGAAACCCAACCTCTTATCAGACGCCGGCATCGACCGCGCTATCACCACCCACCCGGAAGTCGTTTATGCTGTCGGGAAAATGATCATCGACGCCGGCGGTGTCCTGACCATAGCCGACAGTCCCGGCGCCGGGATCATCTACTCGCCCAGGGTCCTCAAAAGGGTCTACCACAAATGCGGGATAGAAAAAGTCGCGGAAGAGCTCGGCATCAAACTCTCCTACGACACCGGCTATCAGGAACGCTCCTGTCCTGCCGGAAACGTGATGAAACGGTTCACCGTCATCAACCAGGCATGCGACGCCGACGTCATCATCTCGGTCTGCAAATTAAAGACCCACATGTTCACCCACTTCTCCGGCGCCGTCAAAAACACCTTCGGCGTCGTCCCTGGTCTGGACAAACCCGTCTTCCACTCAAGATTCCCCGACGCTATCGACTTCTCCGAGATGCTTGTTGACTTGAACGAACTCATCGAACCCGACTTCGTCGTCATGGACGCGATCGTCGGGATGGAAGGAAACGGCCCGATGGGCGGCCAGCCGCGGGACGTCGGCTACATCCTTGCTTCGCATTCGGTCTACGGTCTGGACATCTCCGCCCAGACCCTCGTCAACATGCGGCCCGAATCCATCGGAACAACTATGGCCGCTCTTCGGCGCGGACTCGTCGAAGAGGTCGAGGTCGAAGGAGACGAGATCGTCCCGATCGAAGACTACGTCCACCCGTCCACCTATCACGGCAGACAACACGAATCCTGGCACAAAAAAACGATCTACCGCAAACTGCAAAGGGTCGGCAAGATCTATGAACCCTCTCCGGTCATCAACCTCAAAAAATGTCTGGGATGCGGGCAGTGTGCACGCATCTGCCCGGTCAAAGCCGTCGAGATAATCCAGGGAAAAGCCGTCTTCGACCTGACGAACTGTATCCGGTGTTACTGCTGCCATGAAATGTGCCAGTATCACGCCATCGAACTCAAACGCTCGATCAGCGGAAAAGTCATCCACAAAGTCATCCACTGACGACCCTTTTTTCGCCCGCAAAAAAGCCCTGATGCCGGAAACGGACGTACTCATCTTATTATTGTTCAGCCCCCAAATATATACTCGTGAAGTGGGCAATTTTAGGCGGCGGTCTGACCGGGGTCACACTCGCCCGCCTCCTCAAGGAAAAAGGACATGAAGTTACGGTCCTCGAAAAGGAACCAAAGATCGGCGGTCTGTGCCGATCCGAAGTGAGAAACGGATTCACCTTCGACTGCGGAGGATCGCATATCATCTTCTCGCGTGACACAGATGTTCTTTCGTTCATGCAGAATGTTCTGGCCGAAAACCGGGAATTTCGAAACAGAAACACCAAAATATTCTATAAAGGTCAGTATGTTAAATACCCGTTCGAAAACGGACTGTCAGCGCTTCCAAAGGAAGACCTGTTCTTCTGCATCAATGAATACGTCAAGAATCTGGTAGCGGTCGAAAAAGGCGAGGTCGCAGAGCCGACGAGCTTCAAGGACTGGATCTACTACACGTTCGGCAAAGGGATCGCCGAGTGTTATCTCGTTCCGTACAACGAGAAGATCTGGAACTATCCGACCGGCAAAATGTCGAAACACTGGATGGACGGACGTGTTCCCCGCCCGCCGGTAGAAGACATCATCAAATCGGCGATTGGGATCGAGACCGAAGGCTACACACACCAGGCGGTCTTTTCCTATCCGATCGATGGTGGTATCGAAGCACTTATCCACGCCATCGCCGAACCGGTAAAGGGTTCGATTCATACGAATTTTACCGTCACCTCGGTCGTGAACACAGGCGACGGATGGGCGGTCTCCAACGGAAAAGAGACGATTCCGGTCGACCGGGTCATCTCCACCCTGCCTCTCCAGACCCTTCTTCCGATGCTGGATGTTCCAGCCCCAATCAAAGAGGCATGTGACGCTCTTCGATACAACTCCATCGCCTGTATTTCAGTCGGATTCAAAGGGACCCTTCCGGACATCTCCTGGATGTATGTTCCGGAAGAAAAATGGGGCGCTTTCAACCGCCTCTCCTTCCCGTCCAACTTCTCGAGCAAAGTTGCCCCGGCAGGCTGCTCTGCGGTCCTCGCCGAGATCACCTACAATGAAGGCGACGACGTTTCGAAGATGAACGATGAGGAGATCATTATGCACACGGTCGACGGTCTCGTCAGAATGGGGATCATCCCCTCGAGCGATGACGTCGTCCATACGGCGGTCGACCACTTCAAGTTCGCGTACGTCGTCTACGATCTCGATTACCTGAAAAATATTAAAATCGTCAGAGAATATCTCGAAGGAACCCTCGGCATCGATCTCGTCGGCAGATTCTCCGAGTTCGAATACATCAATATGGACGGATGCATCCGAAGCGTCATGAATTTTGTGGAGAAAAAGGCATGAGAGTAAATATCCGGGTCGAGAATTATTCGGTATTCAAATACGTCGGCTGTGCGACGGTCGCGATGATGCTGTATGACGGTCTGCAGAAGACCCCGGGCGTCGAGATCGAGTTGAACAGCCGCGAGCATGACCACGACATAACCCACTGTCATACCCTCGGACCAGGCGCGGTCTGGTCGATGCTTCGGGCAAAACATGTCAAGGTGCTGACCGCCCACTCGACCCCGAGCCTGAACGCGAACAATCTCGCCGGCGCTTCGCTCATCAATAAGATCTACAAGCCGATGTACGGCAGATATGATCACATCATCACGATCACCGGCGACAATGAACGGGAGATCAAAGAGATGCTCCCCGATATGCCGACGACGAGGATCCCAAGCTGCGTAAATATGGAGAAGTTCCGCCCCGACGCAGAAAAACGCCGGATCTTTAGGGAAACCTACGGTTTTTCGGATGATGACAAGGTGATCCTGCAGGTCGCCCAGCAGACCCCGAGAAAAGGTATCTATGATTTCCTTGACCTCGCAGACGAACATCCGGAATACAAGTTCATGTGGGTCGGCGGATTCCCTTACGGTCCTATCTCGGACAACAGGAAAAAGGTCGAGGCGAGAAAAGCGAAAGCCGGCGACAACGTGATCTTCCCGGGATTCGTCCCGGACATCACCGGCGTATATGCCGGAGCCGACGTATTTCTGTTCCCGTCATACGGGGACCTGATGTCGATTTCGATCATGGAGGCGCTTTCGAGCGGCCTTCCGGTCATATCGCGTGATCTTTCCGAATACCGGGAACTTTTCCCGGGGATCGCCGGATTCTTTACCAAAAACGAGGAGATCGCCCCTCTGCTTGCAGACGAGGCGATGCTCAGAAACGCCGCATCCCATGCACGGGCATCGGTCGAGCCGTATGATATTTATAAAGTAGCACAGATGCATGCCGATCTGTATGCGGAGTTATTAGCATGATTTCAGTCGTAGTTCCATCATTCAATGAAGAGGAAGGCATCGAACCCTTCCTGAAAAGTCTCTGTGACCAGACGCTTCCCAGAGATCAGTACGAGATCATCGTCGTCGACGGGAACTCCAAGGACAAGACCCGGGAGATCGCGGAAAAATATGCGGACAAAGTGTTCATCCAGACGAGCAAAAAGGTCGGCGGGGCCAGAAACGACGGCGTTCTCGCAAGCAAATATGATTTGATCGTGACGACCGATGCAGACTGTTTCCTGCCGAGACCCTGGCTCGAGACGATCGTAAAGGACTTCGAGAAGTATCCGGATGCATCGGTCATCTACGGCCCGATCTATCCGCTGGAGCCGGGATTCAAGCACAAATTCGAGGTGTTCCTGTACAATATCGTGGTCAGGATCGGCGGAAGAACGGGAATTTTCTACGCGACGCTTGGCGCGAACACGGCGTTTCGGAAAAACCTCTTCATCGAGGCAGGGATGTATAAGGTCTGCGATGCCGGAGACGACTGGGAACTCCCCAAACGCATGAAAAACTACGGACGGGTCGTCCTCGATATGAAGATGATCATCGGCTTTTCGATGCGGCGCTACATCAACTTCGGTCTGTTCCGCTCGGCGTTCCAGTGGTTCTACGTGGTCGCAAAAGGCGGATTCTCGGACAAACACCAGTACATGGGCAAGGAATATACGAAAAAATAATGGTCACGCTGTATCTCCCTGACGGTCAAATCCTGACGACCCGTGCCGGAACGCTTGAGGAGATCCTTCTCCGCCTGGATATGAATCCATACGAGATCCTCGTCACAAGAGAAGGCGAGCTTTTGCTTGCCGATGATCCCGTGGATGAGGACGATGTCCTGCGGGCGACCTCGATCGTGCACGGGGGATAAATGCCGGCAGGGTGCGATCACTGCGAAAAAAAGGCGGTATACGTCGATCCGGTCACGAAGCAGAGGTTCTGCGGTGAACATTTTTCCGCATGGTTCGAAGCGGGCGTTTCGGCCGCGATCGAAAAATACCATATGATCGAGCCCGGGGACCGGATCGCTGTGGGTCTTTCCGGCGGGAAGGACTCGACGGTCCTTCTGACAGTCCTTGCAAAGCTGGATCTGGATGCCGAACTTATCCCGATCACGGTGGATGAAGGGATCGGCGGCTACCGGGATGATACGATCCTCGCGGCGACCCGGATCTGCGATAAGCTCGGCCTCGCCGACAAACTGGTCTCTTTTACGGATATCTGCGGGAAGACGCTGGACGAACTGCTGGCAAACGATCCCCGGCAGGCGTGTTCGGTCTGCGGGACTTTGCGGCGGCGGGCCCTGAATCAGGCGGCCCGCGAGGTCGGGGCAACCAAGATCGCGACGGGGCACTGTCTGGACGACGAGGCACAGTCGGTTCTGATGAATTATCTGCGGGGCGATCTGACAAGAGTGACGGGGTCGTTTCAGACGAACGCGGATACGCTGTTTCTGCCGAGGATAAAACCGCTCTGCCGCTCGACCGAGCGTGAAACGGTCGCCTACGGGCTCGTAAATCATCTGCTCACCGATCTGCCTGAGTGCCCGTACACGAAGTATGCTCTGCGGGCGGGAGTCCGCAAGGGACTGGGGAAGCTGGAATACAAAAATCCCGGGACGATGATGAATATCGTGACCGGCCAGGAGAAGCTTCTCGCTAAGCTTGGACCACGGGGTGGCGAGATCACGAAGATGGGCCGCTGCGAGATCTGCGGGGAGCCGACGAGTCACCGGCTGTGTGCGGCGTGTGCTCTGCTCGAGCGGCGAGCGTGAATCAGACCGCCTCTTTTTGGCGGCTCTCCCTCTTCAGAATTTTTTATCATAGGTTTTGTGCTGCTGCCAGCCGGGATTCATCGTGCGGCGGCCGGGAGCATACTCCCATGAATATTTTATTGCGCCGCTGACGAACTTTTTTGCCTCACAGACAGCCTCCCTGACCGGAAAACCAAGAGCGATGTGGGCGGCGATCGCCGAAGCGTAGCAGCAGCCCGATCCGTGGACATCCGTGAACGGCGCGACCTCGCCTTCGACCATCATCATCCCGTTTTTGTCGGCAAAGACGTCGGTCCCAAGCCTGAAATGTGCGTGCCCGCCTTTGATAACGGCAGCCTGTGCTCCCTGATCGATGAACCAGTATGCCGCCTCCTCCATCGACTCGGCGTCCGCGATCGTGATCCCGGACAAAGCCGCAGCTTCAGGCAGATTCGGCGTTATGACCGTCGTCCGCGGGAGAAGTTCGGCAGCGAGCCGCTCCTGACCGTCCTCATCGAGAAGCCGGTACTCTTTTGTTGCGAGAAGCACCGGGTCGACGACGATGTTTCGGCCATCGGGAATGCTCTCAGCGACGATTTTCACCGTCTCCGCATTTTTCAGCATGCCTGTTTTGTAGCAGCCGATCGGGAAGTCCTCTTCGAGCGCGCCGATCTGTTTTCTGATGAACTCCGCGGGGATGCTTGCCGTATCGAGAACGTGCGTGGCGTTCTGTGCGGTCAGGGCCGCGATCACCGTCATCCCCCATACCCCGCAGGCGGCCATGGTTTTCAGGTCGACCTGGATGCCTGCCCCGGCGGACGGGTCGGATCCTGCGATAGTTGCCGCGAAGGCTTTGGTGTTTTCCAGGGAACTCATATCAGATATAGTGGAACGCACGCTTTGAAAATACTTCTTCGAAGGTTTAACCTCATGTCTTTATAGTCTGTCCCTTCACATCTATCTTGTATGGACGTGGAAGGCTTCGTTCGGCGAAGCATGCTGAAGGATATTTCTGAAGATGAAATCGAAAAACTGCTTCAGGAACGCATTCTGGATATAAAGGATATCGATGACGGGTTTGCACGGGACTTCGCGAGGGCCGTCATCGAAGAAGTGAAGGTGACGAGCGGGCTGAAGGGCGATCTGTTCGAGTATGAACATGCCGGCGTTTCGATGGGCGAGTTCGGTGTGGGGTCCCGCGGTTCGGGGGATTTCTATGCGCACAGGAAGATCGCTCATGTGATCGGGCAGACCTCGGCACAGGTCGGTGTCGATCAGATGGATGACGGCGGGGTCGTCGAGGCGAACGGTCAGTATATCATTACAACAGTGGACGGGATGCACTCGCGTCTGTCGGATTTCCCGTTCCTTGCGGGATTCCATGCGACCCGGGCGACGCTTCGCGATGTGTATGTGATGGGCGCCCGACCCGTAGGTCTGATCTCGGATGTGCATATCGCAGACGACGGTGACGTGGCGAAACTGTTCGACTACACGGCAGGGATCACGACGGTCTCGGACGCTTTGGGCGTGCCGCTCGTTGCCGGCTCGACGCTCCGAATCGGCGGGGACATGGTTCTCGGCGACCGGATGACGGGCTGCGTGGGCGTGGTCGGTGTGGCAAATCACGTGACGGCCCGCAGATCCTCGGTCCCGGGGGATGTTCTCTTGATGACGAGAGGAGCAGGCGGCGGGACGATCGCGACGGCCGCTCTGTATTCGGGGAATGCTGACGTGGTGGAGGAGACGATCAATCTGCATTTCCTGAAAGCCTGCGCTGCCCTGATCGAGTCGGAGGTGTTCCCGCATATCCACGCGATGACGGATATCACGAACGGCGGCCTTCGGGGCGATGTGTTCGAGATCGCGGAAACGGCGAAAGCGACGGTGGTTGTCGAAGATGCGCCGCTTCGGGGTCTTATCGCGCCGAAGGTGCTTGCTCTGCTGGATAAGCTCGGGATCGATTATCTGGGCGTGAGTCTGGATGCGCTTCTCGTGATCGCGCCGCCTGAGTATGCGGACGAGATCATCCGGGTCGTTGGAACGGCGGGCGTAAAGATGGAGCGGATCGGATTCGTGCGTGAGGGTCCGGGTGTTTCCCGTCTGATCAAGGACGGCGTGGAAGGAGAGTTCCTGCCAAAGTTCCGTGAGGCTCCCTATACGCCGGTCAAAAAGGTCGTGGACCGGCCGGGCAGGGACTTTGACGAGATGAAGAAGGGGATCGACCGGGCGGCGGACGCGGCACGGGCGAAGAAGGAACGGGTTCTGAAGAGATTGGTTTGAGCAATCTTCCTCTCTCTTTTGTGGAAAAGAGGGACAGCCGATATTTTTTTTGAATTTGTGAGCGGTCCGCTGTGGGGAGATCTTCATCCCTCCACCTGATTTTTTGCATCGCCTAACCCCCTCCTCACTTAACGAGAACACTGTTTTTAAAAAAAGCCCGGGCGGTGAAGAGGTTGGTGAGGCTGGATTTGCCGGTGATTTCAACATTCTTCGGGTTATTTTGAGTTATCCGTTCTGTCTTATTGCTGTAATAATTCCGGGGACGTCATCAATCATCAATCATCCGTCATACTTCATACTTCATACTTCATATATGATTTCGGGAAGAGGAAGACCTGGAGATTTTTTTCCTTTTGTTTTTCGACACCTTGAAATAACTATATATACTTTTAGAAAGAAAGAAATAACACAAGAGTATATCGGCAGCAAATCTCTCCAAGGAGAGTGCGGCTCGATTTTTTCCAGGCAGTTCTTTTTTCGGGAATCATGAGTGAAGTATGATTGATGAAGTATGATTGATGAAGTATGATTGATGAAGTATGATTGATGAAGTATGAGTTCATCCTCTGGAAGTCCGGTCAGCTCAATACGTTGAATAGTCCAAAGGTCTTAGAGAGTCATGTCTGTTCTTATCAATCCTTCTAACGCGGGTTTTTTCTGCAAAAAACAGACGAAGCGCTAGTCCCCTGTGGAATCACCCCGATCTCCGGGATGGATAAAGCATCGGGAAAAATCACCGACCTCCATCTCAGGACATAGCTATTTGATGATTGAGAATGAATGATTCAGAAAGGAAGCATTGCCGCCTCCTCTCAAATAAAAAAGGGAAAAAATGGACAACTGGAAAGCGCTGCTCAAAGCTGATCCCTCGGACTGGCTGCTGGAAAAAGAAAACCCTTCAGTACGGTATTTTGCGTTAAAGCAGATACTTGACCGGCCCGAAGATGACCCCGCCGTCCTGGAGGCAAAAAATCAGATCATGGAATACGGCATCGTGCCTGAGATCCTTCAAAAACAGCAGGACCCTGCCTGCCTCCAAACCTATCACCGGTTTTACACCTACAAATACAAAGGGCTCGTCTGGTCGCTGATCATCCTCGCAGAGCTGGGCGCCGCCCCGGTGCCGCAGATCAGGGAGCAGTGCGAATATCTCCTGACACATTCACAGGAAATACAGGACGGCGGTTTTTCGCAGAACACCGCAGTAAAAACCGGAGGCGGAAGAATACATGAAGTTATCCCCTGTCTGACGGGAAATATGGTGTGGGCCCTCATACAGTTAGGATATCTCGATGATCCAAGACTGCAGAAAGGGATCGGCTGGCTCACCCGATACATGCGTTTCAACGACGGAGAAGAAGACGATCCGCAGGTCCCGCCGTATGACCGCCTGGAAATGTGCTGGGGCAGGCATACCTGCCATATGGGCGTCGTTAAAGCGCTCAAAGCGTTAAGCGCCATACCGGAGGAAAAGAGAACGCCGGCGGTGCAAGATACGATTCACAAGGCCGCAGAGTTCATGCTCACCCACCATATCTACAAACGCAGCCATGATCTTAACCGGACGGCAAAACCCGGCTGGCTCAGATTCGGTTTTCCTCTGATGTATCAGACCGATGTGCTTGAAATACTCGATATTTTGAGCGGACTTGGTGTTCGGGACGCCCGCATGGACGATGCTTTGGAGCTCGTTGTTTCCAGGCAGGATGATACGGGCAGATGGAGGGTCGGGAATACGTATGCCAGTGACAGACTTCTCGTACCATTCGGACAAAAGGGTGACCAAAGCAAATGGCTTACACTGAGAGCGATGAGGATACTAAAGCGGCTGGCGGATTGAGAGCACACTCTATTTTCCCCTCACTCACTCTTCCGGCTCGACCCTTTTGATATTCTGAAGAATACTCTGCGCCACAAACACCGAGACATTGTTCACAAGACCAAGACAAATCTTCTGGCCCTGATGTTCGAGGATCGCGATCGTTCCCTGACGATCGTAATAAAACTGCGCAAGTACAGGCACCCTCTGCTTATTGGAAGAAAGCGGCATCTCCATCGTCGTCATAGGGATCCCGCGTTTGATCATATAACATTTGATTGGAGAGAACTTTGCCATACTCTTATCTTTCACGACAACATACACCGGGATCCGCTTTGCAGCTTCTTTGATATCATCGGCATATCTTTCCAGGATCCGCGCATCAAAACAGAGGATAAGGACTTCCTTGCAGGAGCGTTTCAGTTCCACCCTGATCTGCGTATCTATCGCAAGATCGGTCTGGAATTCATGCACGCCGACTATTTTCGATCCCAGAGGGTAGCAGACATCCTGAAGTTCGGTGAGACAGCCGGTCATGCGTTCCAGATTTGCCAGCGTATCCTTCACCAGACGCAGCGAGACCTTTTCCACCGGTTCGGCAGTGTAATAGACCGGCTTCTCCCACGAACGGGTAATGAAGCCTTTCTCCTCAAGAAGCGCGAGAACATCATACACCCTCCCGCGGGGAACCCCGCTGAACTGATGGATCTCGAACGCAGTAAGAATGCCCCGGCTGAAGATGGTCACGTAGATTTTTGCTTCATACTCCCGCATCCCGCAGGCGATCAACTGCTGCTGGATCGAAAGAAGAGGGTCTTCAGACATCCCCGCATCCTTCGTAACTGCATATCTCTTGCATACTACCTCATAAACACATTGTTTCAAGATAAAGTTTCTGAATCCGCTTCCGGGCCAGTGGTCAGAAATAGACAAACACCAACGTTTCAGCCTTCTGTTCGGCATTCCAGGCACAATTCCGCTGCAAAAATCCGGGAGGGATCCTGTGCAGAAAACCGCTGCATGTTCCGGTTTTCGAGTGGCATTTTCTTTATTATTCCCAAGCGGCAAGTATCAGCTTGATAAAAATGTCAAACTATTGTGATTTAACAGGAAAAGTGGCGGTCGTTTCAGGAGCATCCAGCGGTCTTGGCGCCGACGCGGCCAAAGCGTATGCACAAGCAGGAGCAAAAGTCGCCATGCTTGCACGCAGAACGGACAAACTCGCAGCCGTCGCAAAAGAGATCGCCGAGAAGGGCGGAGAGGTGTTCACGTATCCGTGCGATGTAACCAACGAACAAAGTGTGAAAGAGGCGGTTGACGCGATCGTCAAACAGTACGGAACGATCCACATCCTCCTCAACAACGCCGGCATCGCCCAGCGTGGAACGGTGGAGACCCTCACCGTAGAAGAGTGGGACCGTTCGATGGATACGAACGTCAAAGGCATCTATCTCATGAGCAAGTATGTCGTTCCGCACATGAAGGCCCAGAACTACGGAAAGATCGTCAACACGGCATCGATCAATGCAGTGATCGGCGATAAGGGAGATATGTTCGTCCGCCACGTCTACAACACGTCGAAGGCGGCCGTCCTCGGTCTGACCATGGGTATGGCAACGTCGTACGGTCAGAACAATATCACGGTCAATGCGGTCGGCCCGGGTCTGTTCGAATCGGAGATGACGGAAGGCACGTTATTTAAATCAAACGAGTTCCTGACCCAGTACAGCAGGATGTGCCCCTTGTGCCGCCCGGCAAAACGCGGGGAACTGAACGGGACGATCCTCTACTTCTCATGCGATATGTCGAGCTACGTGACCGGCCAGTTCGTGGTGGTCGCCGGCGGAACTGAACTGGTATAAATCCAAAAAATATTTTTTCCTATTTTTAACGCAGTCAGGGGTGATGGGTCTCATGATACAGCGCTGAAACAGCGTTCAGCGTTTTGAATCCCTTATCCGTGATCACGTAATCCCCACGCTCATGACGCTGAAGGATCATCCCTGAGTCGGTGAGTTTTTTGATATGAAACAGCAGATTGCCGCCGCGTAATCCGGTCATGCTCGAAAGATCGGAAAAGGTTCGGGTCTGTGCCGCAAGCGATTTCAAAATCTGGAAACGCAGGACGTTTGCTACCGGCTCTAGGAGTTCTCTGACCGCCGTTTCTTCCGGGATATCGGTAATGATGTCGTCAGTGCTGCTGTTTTCTGCATAAATGCCGAGAGACTGCATTAAATCGATCTGCTTTTCAAAAAGCCGGTAAACCTGCGAAAAACAGGTGTCGCATCGGTCGAACGGGCCCGCGGCCTGCATGTTTTTCAGCTGATCCCGATAGGATTGGATGATCTCTTCGGACACCTGACCGTCTTTGATATGCTTAGATGTGTTCTGCAGAAAATCCAGAAACACCCCGTAACATTTGTCCCGCATCCCGCAGTCGGTAACCATATTCGCCGAAAGTTCTGATTTTGCCGTTTCCACCTGATCGTTCGCGAAGAGCCCGGCATAATTCTGTTTGAGATCCGTAAGAGCGGTTTGCACATGCTGCTGATTTGCATGCTCGATAAAGCGCTTTAAATCCATACGCAGACCGGTGACCTCCTTTTTCAGTTCACGGATCTCCGTCAGTGATGAACTCAGTGTTGTTCCCATGATCCTTCTTTTCCCGTTACATGTATTGAAAATGCACAATCATTAACCCGCAGGGTCATAATTCTATATCAGTGTGCCTAGTATATTTTAATGACGCTCTTGTATATAAATATAACATCCCCATAGGTATGTGGTGAAACAAGATGCCAACATGGAGTTATACAGGTAAAGACGTATCACAGACAAAGGCGGAAGAGTCCCTCAAATCGATCAAGGGAGCATGCTTCGGGTGCGAGACCCACAGCGCCGACTGCCCGATCGCAAAGGCAGCAGGAGAGGTCGCCGGCATGCCCGGACTTGTCCCCCTCACCGTAAAAGAGCAGATCCATGCCCAGATCAGCGGGGCACTCGCGGGAGCATCGTTCCCGATCGACACACCCGCCGCTCTCATCGCCGCGTTTCCAAACGGCGCAGACACGACCTGTCAGGTCGGCGATCTGAAGATGACCGCAGGCGAAGCCGGCACCCTTCTCACGGCAGCGGATTTCCCGTTCAAGAGCGCGAAATCGGTAGCCGATGTTATCGTCGAGCGGGCCGGACTTTAAGTGCGGAAATTCTTCGAAAGGATCCCGGCAGGGTGCGAAACCCGAACATTTTTTTCTTTTTTCTCAGGTCATTCGATACGGTGATCCAAATAGGATCTCAGAAAGAATTCGCGAGCCTCATGCTTTGTAGAATTACTTTCCATTATGCAATTCCGTTTCTGATTTCGGCGCACACGCAAAGACATGCGGTCCATGCCGCAGAATACGCCGTGAAGGCGGTTTTTCCGGAGCAGAGGGAAGAGGAACGCGCCTGGCAGTATCGTCATCTGCTTTCACTCACCCGGCAGCCTGACACCGCCGGCGGAGATCCCGACCCCGACATTGCTTAACAGAGAGACCCCGGCAATTCAGAAAATTCTGATTTTTCAGAAACATATAAATTATCAGAATGCCTACGTCGTGAGTGAAGAGTTCTCTATGACCCAAAAAAATACCGAAGATCCATCATCACAAAAAAATGATTCAGACTGCGGGTGCGGCGGTGAAACGGGCTGCCGGATCGAAGCAGTACTCAGCGTGGATGAACGCGGGCAGATGGTCCTGCCAAAAGACGTGCGGGAAAAAGCCGGCATCCGGACAGGAGACAAACTCGCACTCATCAGCTGGGAGAAAAACGGCAGCATCTGCTGTCTTGCTCTGATGAAAGCTGACAATTTGAGCTGCATGGTAAAGGATATTCTCGGCCCGCTCCTAAACGAACAGGACCGGTCGTGAGGGACCAATTCATGAAAATAACCGAAACGTCCGGCTCCTGCTGCTCCTGCTCATCGACGTCCGGAGGAAAGACCTGCGGATGCGCTGAAAACAGCTCCCGGCCCCCGGTGATCAAAACGACCACGGGCATCATCACCTTTTCTGATAGATTCGACCATCTCCTTGCCCGGCTGGGCTGGCGCCGGTCAGAGCACCGTGTCGAACCCGGCCTGTATCGGCTCGGAGATCCGGATGCAGACTCACCGGTTTTTGCATCGGCAAACTATTCTCTCAGTTTTGATGCCCTCCGCTCCCCGCTTGCAGGGATCGATGCATGGATCCTTGTTCTGGACACGAAGGGGATCAATGTCTGGTGCGCCGCCGGGAAGGGAACGTTTGGAACGGATGAACTCGTCCACCGGATAGAATCCTCAGATCTTGCTGGAATCGTCTCGCACAGGACAATCATCGTACCCCAGCTTGGAGCACCGGGGGTCTCCTGGGTGGACGTTGCGGCGAGGACGAAGTTCACTGTCGAATACGGCCCGGTCCGGGCAGACGATCTGCCGGAGTATCTGAAAACGCACACGGCGACACCTGCCATGCGGCGTGTCGAATTTTCTTTGCTGGACCGGCTCGTCTTAACGCCTGTCGAGTTCATGCACGCGGCGCTTCCTACTCTTGCAGCTACCGCGGCACTTTGGTTTCTTGCCGGACCCGTCGCATCGCTTGCCGCAATATCCGCAGTCCTTGCAGGCACCGTGCTTTTTCCTCTGCTTCTGCCCGTTCTCCCGACACGGGACTTTTCGACCAAAGGGATGATCCTTGGCATGATCGTATCACTTCCCTTCGCGTATGTTTTTGGCACAGATCCGAACCTTCCGGTATGGGTCGGCGTCCTTTCAGCCGCTGCGGCCTTCCTTCTCATCACGCCGGTTATCTCGTATCTTGCCCTGAACTTCACCGGCTGCACACCGTTTACCTCACGAACAGGGGTCAAGAAGGAGATCTTTTCGTATGTCAAGGTCATGGCGGGAATGGCGGCGCTCGGCGTGATAAGCGGTATTATCCTTGGCGTATCCAGGATGCTTGGAGTGATCTGATGTTTGATTCCTACACCGAAACGAGCCTTTCCTTTGATCCGGCACTTTGTATAAACTGCAGACGCTGCACGCAGGTCTGTCCCCATGCAGTTTTTACTGCAGGTCAGACCCGTGTGATCCTCGACCGGCCTTCTGCCTGCATGGAATGCGGAGCCTGCGCTCTCAACTGTCCGGTCCAGGCAATCACCGTTCAAAGCGGGGTTGGATGTGCGTGGGGGATGATCGGCGCCGCACTCCGGGGAAAGGACATGGACACCGAATCCTGCTGCGGCGAGGGAAGTTCCTGCTGCGGAAGTTCCGCACCGAAACAAAAAGCCCTGATCTGTGACTGCGGAAAGAAGGAGCGGTAAACGCGATTTGGGGGTACCCTCACCCGCACCTTTTGAAAATTATTATATGCAAATATGTGAATATAATAATATATGTCATCAATGTGTCTTTACGAAGCACAAGACCCGGACACGACCGATCCCGAGTACATCCGGATCACTGAGATCATCGACCGGCTCAAACCCAAAGGCATTCTGATAGAGCGGGCAACATGCGATGCCAACCCAAACATCGTCCGTCTTATGTCACGGCACGGCGAGAAAATCCTTCCGGCGGTCGTTGTCAATGACTTTGTCATGATCACCGGCAGGTATCCGACCGATGAAGAGATCAAACAGATCCTGCATGTCTCCGACCACCTCATCGAACGAAAAACCCACTGCTGCTCCTGCTGCATTCCCGGATATGAATGCGATGAGTGATCCGGAAACGATCTTCAAAGCATGCGGCGATGCGACCAGACTGCGGATCCTTGCACTCCTGCAGGGTAATGAATTATGCGTCTGCGAGATCGAAGCGGCGCTCTCCCTCTCCCAGCCGAACGCTTCGCGCAGCCTCGCGATCCTGAAAAACGCCGGCGTCATCCAGAGCAGAAAACAGGCACAATGGGCATACTACAAAATCAGCGATGAATTTTTCGCCCAGTATCCCGCGTTGTGCACTGCCCTGGAAAAGATCTGCGCCGAACTGCCGATGACAAAAACCGACAAAGACACCTTGAAAAGACTTAGAGAAACACGACCCTGTGAAAAGATGTGAGTATCATGACCGAAGAAAAAAAGACCTCGATATTTGGAAAGCTGAAAAAAGCCATCACCGCAGAAAACTGCTCGTGCTGCTGCAATGTGAAAATCGTGCCGGAAAAATCCTGCTGCGATGATGAAGCCGGATCGAAAGATCAATGCGGAGAAAACTGCTGTTGTTCCGGAAAATCTGAATGAATTTTGCAGAAACGCTCCTCGCGGCCGGTCAGTATTTCCTGATCATAGCTCTGGAACTTACGGCGCTTTTCATCGTCGTCTGTCTGATCGTCGGGGCACTCAACGTCTATGTCCCTAAAGAGAAGATGCAGAAAGTCCTCGGGCATTCCGGATCGGTCAGGGGAAGCGTGATCGGCGCCGCGTTTGGAGCGATCACCCCGTTCTGCTCCTGCTCGACGATCCCGGTAACGCTCGGATTTCTGAAATCCGGCGTGGCCTTTTCGAGCGCCATGTCTTTTTTGTTCGCGTCCCCTCTTTTGAACCCGGTGATAATCGCGATGATGCTCGTCATCTTCGGCCCGCAGATCACCGTTGTATATGCCGTTCTCATGTTCACGGCGGCCGTCCTCATCGGTCTCACTCTTGAGCGGCTTGGGTTCAAAAAATACGTTAAACCTGTCGCCGTCGAAGGAATGACCGAAGAGACCGGCACAAAAATGCAGAGGATCGTACGGTTTGCCTGGACGACGTTCCGGCAGATGATCCCCTACCTCCTGCTCGGTGCGGCGATCGGCGCATTCATCTACGGATTTCTGCCGGCCGACTGGATCCTGGCCGTTGCAGGCCCGCAGAATCTGTTCGCGATCCCCATCGCCGCGATCATCGGGATCCCGCTCTATATCAGAGCGGAGACGATCCTCCCGATCAGCGCCGCTCTCTTGAGTAAAGGAATGGGGGTGGGGACCGTGGCCGCTCTTCTGATCGGCGGGGCAGGCATGAGTATCCCCGAGATCACGATGCTTTCCGCGATATTCAAAAAACAGTTCGTTCTGGTGTTTGTCGCAACGATATTTATTGCGGCTGTGGTGACCGGATTAGTCGTGCAGGTGATCGTATGAAACGGATCGCCTTTCTCTGCATCAAAAACTCCTGCAGATCACAGATCGCTGAAGCGCTCTGCCGGCATCTCGGCGGCGACAGGTTCACCTGTTATTCTGCCGGGAGCGAGCCGGGCGACAAAGTTGATTCGACCGCCGTCCGCCTCATGCAGGAGATCTACGGTATCGATCTCTCGACAAATCGGCCGAAAAAGTTCTCCGACCTTCCAAAGATCGACATCATCGTCACGATGGGCTGCGGGATCGCCTGCCCCGTCGTTCCCGGAACACAGCGGATCGAATGGCACATCGACGACCCGGTCGGAAAAGGCGAGGAGGCGTATCGCCTCGCGATCGCCGAGATCGAAGCGAACATACAATCATTGAAAGGGTGATGCTATGACAAAAAACACAACCGCAGGCCTTGGGATCTTTGCTAAATATCTTACCCTCTGGGTAATCATCTGCATGATCGCCGGCGTTCTGATCGGCAGGTTCGTGCCGTTCGTTCCGGAATTCCTGGGCACGTTCGAGTATGCAAACGTTTCCATCCCGATCGCGATACTCATCTGGGTCATGATCTACCCGATGATGCTGAAGGTGGATTTCAAGAGCGTGAAATACGTCGGAAAAAATCCCAAAGGGCTCGTCCTTACCTGGGTCGTGAACTGGCTGATCAAACCGTTCACGATGTTTGCGATCGCGGCCTTCTTCTTCTATATCGTGTTCAGCGCCCTCATTCCTCCTGAACTCGCCCGGGATTATCTTATCGGCGCCGTGCTTTTAGGCGCAGCTCCGTGTACGGCGATGGTTTTTGTATGGAGCCATCTGACGAAAGGAAACGCCGCCTATACGGTCGTCCAGGTCGCGACCAATGATCTGATCATTCTTGTCGCATTTGTCCCGATCGTCGCATTCCTGCTCGGGATCAGCGGGATCAGCATCCCGTGGGTCACACTGTTTCTTTCGGTGGTTCTATTTGTGGTGATCCCTCTCCTGTGCGGAGTGATCACCCGGATGTATCTCATCAGGAAAAAAGGAGAGGAGTATTTTACCAAAACGTTCCTCCCGAAGTTCGACAACATCACCATCGCCGGGCTGCTGCTTACCCTCGTGATCATCTTCTCGTATCAGGGAACCGTTATTACGGAAAATCCACTGCATATTCTTCTGATCGCCGTACCGCTGATCATCCAGACGATCCTGATCTTCTGTATCGCATACGGCGCGGGATGGTTCCTGAATCTCCCTCACAGTATTGCAGCCCCGGCAGGTATGATCGGCGCTTCGAACTTCTTCGAATTAGCCGTCGCCGTTTCGATAGCGTTGTACGGAACGAACAGTCCGGTCGCTCTCGCGACGATCGTCGGGGTGCTCGTCGAAGTGCCGGTGATGCTCATGCTTGTTAAGTTTGCGAACGCGACGAAGGACAGGTTCTTGAATCGGGAGCTGGATCAGTGCTGATCATAACCCTATGTCAGAGTGCTGGTCAGGAGAACACAACCGCCCCTCTTTTTTTCTTTCCGCCGCTTCCCGGACGATCCAAACCAAAACCTATTACCCTCCTTAAATCAATAACAGTTAACTACCCATGGCTCCGTCAAAAACTCTGATCGCCGCATCCCTTCTCCTTGCATGGATGGGGACCGTTGCTTCGATCATGATACTTGCTCGGACCATCAATATCGAGATCTTTTTTGTACTCTGGCTGATCGGCTTTCTGATCATCACCGAGTTCTTCGTCGTCACCACCCTCCGGCCGAAAAGCGCCCGCTGGCAGCGCCTTATCGGCATTGCAGGCGTCGGCATCTTTGCCTTCATCATCATCATAAAAATCGTGGAGATTATCGCAAAATGAAGGCAAACCCCGCCGCCGCCGCAGCACTCCTCGCCGTTATTGCGGCCGTCATGCTGATCACGCTCGTTGCGGGCGGGGGAACGCTTCTCTACGCTGCCGAGGGACATACCAACACCTCCAGCCACGCTGACCCCTCCACGATCGCCGTCATGACGACCGAAGAGGCCGAGACCATTCTTCCTCTCATGGGAGATATCATCGGCCTTTCCTATGATGCGGTCTATCAGCTCTATCTCAATGATCCCGAGTATGCTGCCCGGTATCTCGCCGCATATGAAAATACGGTCAGCCGGCTTGGGACCAATCTGGGAAAGATCAAACTCACCCAGACCGACATCAATCAGTACAGAAAAGAATCGGCTGATCTTGGAACATCCATCAGGATCATCCAGGGGGATGTGGTGCGTCTTGCAGAGATCGATCACCTCAGACGTCAGTATGCATCCGATGGAAATACTGCGGCCCTCTATGAGCTTGCAGCAGAATCCAAACTCATTTACGGCGAACTTGCCCTGACCGCAGAAAACTACGCAGGATCTGCAGAGATCATGCAGCAGATCTCGGCCGCCTACGGGCTCGATCCGGCCAAACTCCAGTCTTCGGTCCCGCTCCTAAGCCAGGTCATAATTGCCGCCACTTCGGGAAAACTCACCGTCACGACAGATGCACAAGGAAATATCGTCATTATCGACACCTCCGGGACCACGACAGACACCTCCGGATCCATCACCATCTCGGTCGATCCTTCGATCGCACGCTACGGAGATACCCTCACGATCTCGGGCATCGCACGGGGAACCCAGGGGAGCCTTGACATCTACTGGGACACCACCCTCTGGGGAACAGCATCGGTCGACAGTGCCGGATACTACACGAAAAAACTGAAGATCGGCAGGATAGCCGAAGGCATCCACGCGGTCACCGCTCAGTCGGGCGGCATCACCTCCAAACCGGTCTATATCACGATCCTCTCACAGCCCTCGGTCGTTGCTATCCTCAAAGATCAGCAGGAAAACGGCGAACTCCACCGAAAACTCACGCTTTACGGCTCGCTCTTGACTGAAGACGACCTCCCGATCGTCGGAGCTCCCGTAACCGTCTACTCTGAAGATCATATCCTCATCGGGACAGGCATCACCAATGCAAACGGGATCTGGAATGTCTCGGCTGAGCTCATCGACGGAGGCTACGCGTTCTACGCAATATTTGACGACGTCTCCTTCCCTCTCGAGGAAAGCATGAGTGAACTCTATCCGGTCACGATACTTGATCCGACCATATATTATATCATACTTATCGCCGCCTGCGGCGTTCTTCTCGTTTTGGGGATTCGTTTCGTCGTAAAACGGAGACCAAAATACGCCTCCGGAAAAGCTCCGCCGCTGACCCTCGAACCAGCGCCTAAATCTTCCGGGCCGTTGAAAAAGATCCGTGACGCCGTCACTAAAAAAGAGGATCCTGATGCGGATCCCCTTCGCCGCCTCTACAGGAAGACCTCGGTCTTCCTTGCAGGAAAATCAGGGATAGCAAACGTTGCCGTTCTGACACCGCGGGAGTTATTGGCCGCGCTTTCCGCACCAAACGAGAACATCAAAGAGTTTATATCAACGTATGAGTATCTCCATTATGCGAACGTTTCGGCAGGTCACGACCAGATAAAACATCTGGAGCGTCTTTCTAAACAGATCATTGAGGGCTATACATGACACATGCTCAACATAAGTTTCTGACCACGAAACGATCCGGCATACCCGGGATCGTTCAAAGATCGGCAGTTCTTCTGCTGATCCTCACGCTTTTCTTAGCCGGCGGTTTCTCCGGCTCTGCCGCAGCCGAAGAGACAGACCCTGTCCAGACGACTGGCCCCTCAGCGGAACTTTCTGCTCTCGCCGCCGCATTGAACAGCACCGCCGCTTCTCTGAAAACCGGGGATCCACACGCCGCTGCCGCTGAGATCAGCCTGATCTCGGCGGATATCGACTCCGTCCGCACCGTTTTGGCCGGAACTCCGCTCGCTTCTTCCGAGGTCCAGGACCTTATCCGGCTCAAAAACAGTCTCGATACCTCTGCAGCCGATCTTCTTATCGGGGGTGCGGATACTTCAGCGGCGGTTTCTGCTCTGACGCAGGCAGAGACCGATGTTTTGGGCATCAGAAATACCCTGATCTCTACCTATACATGGGCCGGCAAAAATCCGGATGAATTCGAGTATGATCTCCCGCTTCTGGAAACATCTCTCCTTCGTCTTGCAGCCGTCTCCCAATCACTTGAGAACACGGCGGCCTCCCTTTCCGCAGGTTCACCGGACATCTCAGCCGCCGGCGGGCAGCTTTCGCAGCATATCGATGATCTTTCGCTCATAAGGGACCGGCTTGCCGCTGATTTGGCGCCCGCCGCTCTCACCGATGAACTGAACCTGACCGTCTCCAGTCTTAGGACCGCCGCCGATTCCCTGCAGAACGGCGGTGATCCGCTGACGGCTGCGGATATGCTCGGCAGTGCGGCCGAAGTGCTCGTCCGGCTCTCGGCGGATGCTGCACTCCTCCCGACAACGGCACCGACAGAAACTCCAGCAGAAACCCCAGCAGAAACTCCTGCGGAGACCCCGGTGCAGACCGTCACCATGCCTCAGACGACGCTGACAGCCGCACCGACACAGACGAACCTTGCAGAAACGCCCACCCCTGAGGTGATCATCCCGGACGAAACAGAAGATGACGGCGCAGGATTTATCGTTCCGATCATCATCATCATCAGTGTTTTCGCTGTCGGTCTCGTTGCAGTTGCCTTCTTCATCCGCTCGAAAAAACGAAACGGCAAAAAATCTCCGGCAAATCAGGAGACGGCAGTGCCAAAGACGCCTGCTCCCAAGCCTAAAGAAGAGCAGTTTGTGCCCGTAGCTTCGTTCAGTGAAAAATCCGACGCTCCCAAAGCAGAAAAACAGCCGGCAGAGCCGGAACAGACGCAGACGCGTGTCCAGGCTTCTGAAACGGTCAGCCTGGATCCAAATGCAGGGGCCGCAGAGCAGTTCAGAATTGTGGCTGCCGCGATTGCCAAAAACCGCGGCCTCCTTGGTTCAAGCGAAGCCCTCTCACCCAGAGAGCTTATTGATCCGGATAATCCGAGCGAGCTGATCAAAAAGTATGTCGCCCTCTACGAAAAGGTCCGCTACTCTCCCGGTTCCACACCTGAAGACATCGCCAGCCTCGCTGAACTTGCAGCCAAGATCCTTAAAGAGAACACATGAACAAACGCGTCGCTGCAGCCCTGATCCTGATACTCCTTGCCGGACTGATCCTGGCCGGTCAGCTTGCCACGACAAGCGATGAATACAGCCGGTACAACATCAACTGGAACGGGACCTCGGACTTCTTCGGCCTTGCAGCGGACAAACCATCAGTTTTCAGCTACGACGATCTGCCTGCCGGCAGCGGGAGCACCCTGCTTATCATCGCGCCGGGCACTGAATTCGGCGGGCTTTCCCGGTATCTTTACGAGGGAAACACCGTCATCATCGCCGACCAGAGTGGAAATGCCAACATTTTTCTTGAACAGATCGGCAGCTCCATCCGGGTCCATGATCAGCCGGTCAGATCAACCAGCATGGAGTACAAAGACATGGGCATTTTCCGTGGCACGGTAGAGGGCGATCTTTTTGGATCCAATGTCACCACCCTCACCTTCAACTACCCGGGGTATGTCACCGGCGGCGAGACCGTCGCCGCAACTTCCCATCTCTCCTGGGTCGACGCCAACAAAAACAACATCCCCGACGCCTCTGAACCACTGAAAGTTTATTCTCTTATCGCATCAGAAACTATTAGTACTGGTCGTGTCATCGTCATTGCTGATCCATCGGTCTTTATCAACAGTATGCTTGTCCGTACCCACACCGAAAATATCCAGTTCATCAATGCTCTCCTCGAAGAGGAGCTCATAATCGATCAGACCAACTCGGCATCGACATCAGGCGGGGGCCTCTGCCCTCTTCTTGGGGCGATGCACAGATATCCTGCCCTTGGGACCATCCTCATAACCATTCTTTTCATTCTAACAGCCGTTATCGGCATCCGGAGATTCCGCTTATGACAGAACAGCAAAACATTGATACCATACGCACCTTCCACGACGATCTCAAAAAACGACTGCATCAGTGCATCATCGGGTATGACGACCTGATGGATCTTCTGACCATTGCATTACTCAGTGACGGCGCTCTTCTTATGGAAGGGCTCCCCGGGACTGCAAAGACCACACTGTGCAAATTCTTTGCGCAAAACATCGGCGGACACTTCGGCCGCCTGCAGGGTGCGGTCGACATTCTCCCAATGGACGTCATCGGTGTCCAGAAGTATCAGCAGGATACGAACAAATTCTTCTTCTCAAAAGGTCCGATCTTTTCAAACCTCTTCCTCGTTGATGAGATCAACCGGATGACGCCCAAAGCACAGGGCGCTCTCCTCGAAGCGCTCGCCGAGCGTCAGGTCACGATCGACAACGAAACCATCTGCCTCCCCGCGCCGTTCATCGTCATCGCGACCCAGAACCCGTATGAGATGGAAGGAACGTTCAACCTTATCGAGTCGCAAAAAGACCGGTTCACGCTCAGTTACCGGACCAAGCATCTGGATGTCGCGGAAGAGGTCTCTGTTCTGAAGAAAGGGATGGCAGGATCCCTCACTCCCGGGATCCTCGATTCCAAAGACAAGCTTGTCAAAGATCCTTCTGAGATCCTCGCCATGCAGGCGATAGTCAGATCCGTCTATGCAAGCGACGACATCCTTACCTACATCGGCGATCTCGTCGAAGCCACCAGAAATCATCCCGATATAAAACTCGGCATCAGCACGCGGGGGTCCCTTGCTCTGCTGCGCAGCGCCATGGCCAATGCTGCAATCCAGGGACGCGAGTATGTCATCCCTGACGATGTCAAATATCTCGTGCCGTTTGCATTCGCTCACCGTATCATCATGAAACGCGAATCGGCCCTGAGCAAAATTACTGTGGATTCAGTCATTGATGATATCCTTCAAACCGTGCCGGTGAAATGATCCATGCGTCCAACACTGCTGACCGGACTCCTTCTGCTTTTCAGCCTGCTCTCTTTCATGTATGCATGGATGATGAACTCAGCAGAGGCGGCGGCGGCGGGCCTTGGACTTTTGGTGTTTGTTTCGCTTTCCGCCGGCATCTTTCAGACAAACCTGCGCAGTCTTGCCATCTCGCTGACCGTTGTCCGTGAAGCCGACAGGACCGTTGTGGATCAGAACGGGCTCATCAGCATCACATCCGCGATCACTGCCGTGACCGGCCGCCTGACCGCCTCGTTCGATGACGTTCTGCCGCCGGGAGCGCTCCTTGTCTCAGGCTCGCCGGCATTCACCGCCGGCCGGGCATCCTACAGGTTCAGACTCCCGGTGATCGGCTCCTCCTATTTTCAGGG
>NZ_SIJA01000068.1:0-16100 GCF_012062385.1 Methanocorpusculum sp. GPch4
AGCCCGAAACGGAGAGTAAACCGAAGGTTTGCGAACAAGTGAGGGCTGCAAGCCCGAAACGGAGAGTAAACCGAAGGTTTGCGAACAAGTGAGGGCTGCAAGCCCGAAACGGAGAGTAAACCGAAGGTTTGCGAACAAGTGTGGGCTGCAAGCCCGAAACGGAGAGTAAACCGAAGGTTTGCGAACAAGTGTGGGCTGCAAGCCCGAAACGGAGAGTAAATCTCTGATTTGCGAGCAGGCTCGCCCTAAGTTGAGTGAGGCTTTGCCTTGTGTGAGTTACTTCATCGTGAATGATACTGGCAAGGCGTTGGATTAACGTGAAACTGGAAAATTTTTCCCAATTAGATTATTCAAATAGTGTCAACTGACAGTTATTGTGTAGTATCTTTGTCCAGATATACATAAAACAAAATAGGAGGTGACTTATGATGAATCTAACAAAAGACCACTGTGTAACTCTTTAGTAATCTCAACACGTTCGTCCACTGAGTCAAGAAGTTCATTATTGCAGGCTCCACTTATATAATAAAGAGAAACAATGACGCCTGCGTCTTTTGCCTGCTGGATTGCGGGGACAAAGTCACTATCTCCTGCGATAATTACTGCTTTGTCAATGTACCCCTTCCATGCAAGACTGACTAGTTCAATTGCTAACAGGATATCTACTTTTTTCTGGTGAAATTCGTCATCAGATATTTTCTGTAATTTTCCAAGCCTTACCTCAAACCTAGGAAATCTACGAATTTTAGAGATGAACTTATCTTTTTTTGAGTATCTTTCGTTCTCTTCTTTGGTTGGTGGTTGAGATTGATACGGCATACATGCATAATAATATGCCCGAAGAAGCCTCCCCTCTGTTCCAACTGCATGTTCCACTAATTTTTTATAATCAAGTTTTCCTCGGAATCCATTTTTTTGCAGAGAATCCAAGTATCCTCCATCAATGAAAACAGCAGTACGTTCTACCATAAGAAAAGTCCTAAAAACTATCATCCCATGAGGACACTAATGTATCCTCAGGAACAATAGCGAGTATAACATTATACTAATTGTATTTACCACATAAAAAGATTTTTGGTGTAGATATTTTCTCTGCTGTTTTCCAATTGTTGTTGGTGAATAGGATGTGTCATCATTAAACAATTTGGGAGAGTTTCATTATGGTCGAAAATTTTTACTGTATGATATTTCGGTCAAGGGCGGATATGTAACTGACTGTGTGGGGTGATAAGTATTTATAACTGATTTTTATATGTTTTCGGTACATGATTATTAATTTCTCATGTTCTGAGAGCGTGGAATACATTTTCTCTATTTTATACTATCATCTTCCCAATTCAAATTGGATATTCTAAACTGATAGTGAAAAACAACACCTCAACATATTTCGGATCCCCTATCCTTTCAGGATACAATCTGTTCCATTCCAATTGAAGATACTCTAGATAGTCAGCATTCCACTCCTGTATCCGGTTATTCTTTGCACACTCGATCAAATATTCTGAATTCAGTTTGTTATACAGCTCCTGACCCCGCTCTTCAGGTATATCATCCATATTACAATAAATAGTCCCTTCTTCATGATTATCATTCCTCAAAATCCCGCAGGAAACAAGATTATTTTCGAAATCAGACACCAGAAATTTTATGGTGGTTTACACTCTCGCAAAAAAAGAGAATGACTTCTTCCGAATCAAAAAATAAGATTCCCCGCCGCGTCGGGCTCCACGCCGACTCGCAAGTCTAGCGACTTGGCCGCAAGTTTCCTTCGAAAACTTGCTTCGCTAAGATCGCCGGCTGCGCCGCCGATCCGCCTCAGCTAAGGCCGCCCCTTCGGGGCAGCCCGCAGTCACTCCCCCGCACCCCAAAATCAGAAAAGAGATTGGGATATTGGGGAAATCCCCATATGAAAATAGAAGAATCGACTGAATGTAACAGCAGAACAACCCGCACGCGGGTTTTTCCCCAGCATTTGTCCAAGAGCCAAAGGCTCTTGAGACGTCTCACGAGCTTTCAGCTCGTGGACTTTTCCAGACGGGGTGCGATTCCTGCGTAGGCGAAGCCCAAACAGGCAAAGCCTGTTTGAGGCGGCACGCAAATCTCCGATTTGCACGCATAAGCCGGAGCAGAGCACGCAGGCGCAAGAAAAATGCGATTCAAGCGAGGGCTGGAAGCCCGAAGCGGAGAGCAAATCTTTGATTTGCGAACGCGAGAATTCGCGGTGGGCTTTCTCATGTGTCCGCACTTATCCCAACTCCTTTCCTTTCTCCCATGCATATCCACCCAGCCTATTTTATTATTTTCGTGTGATGGACGGGTTGGACGCGAGCAAGGCTTTGCCTTGTGACCAAATATTTAATTTGCGACCAAGTCGAGAGACGTGCGAGCGGGTGAGCACATCTTTCTTTTTTAACAGGACGTCTAATCTTGCTTGTGTTGCCCCAAAGTAGTATAATAAAGGTGTTTATTTTTCACCAAAGTGATATCAAAAAAGTGCGCAACTTACACAAACTTAATATTGAAATGGTGTGTAATTATTATTGATGCAAAGGCTTCTCTATACTGATCTTGTAAAATGGAAGGATGATCCCGATCGTAAACCGCTCATAGTAAAAGGCGTTCGTCAGTGCGGGAAAACATGGCTTCTCAACACGTTCAGTCAGGATTGTTTTGAAGACGCGGCGTATTTTAACTTTGAAAAGTCAGCTGACCTTTGCACAATATTTGAAAAAGATCTCGAGCCTCAAAGGATCATAGAGGAGCTTGGTTTTCAGCGCGGAAAAAAAATCGAGCCGGGTGTGACTCTTCTGATATTCGATGAGATACAGGCATGTCCCAATGCGATCACCTCGCTCAAATATTTTTGTGAAGACCTGAAAACATTGCATCTGGTGTGTGCCGGATCGTTACTAGGAACCGCACTTGCCGCCTGTAAGTCATTTCCGGTCGGTAAAGTCGACATCCTTACATTACGCCCGTTATCTTTCCCGGAGTTTCTGCTTGCCTCGGAGAATTCATACCTTTATGAAGAGCTCAAAAAGAAGCAAATTGAAGATATCCCGAAATCGATTCTTCCAAAACTGGAATCTCTTTATCGTGAGTATTTGATGACCGGAGGTATGCCGGAGGTTGTGAATACCTGGCTTACAACGCGTGACATCTCGGAGGTCGAACGAATTCTTGACGCTGTTCTCGAGATGTACCAGAAAGATTTTGCCAGACATGTGCCAAAATCTGACTATCCGAAGGTAACACTCATCTGGGATTCGATACCAGGCCAGCTTGCAAAAGACAATAAAAAATTCATCTTTTCTCATGTCAAAACTGGTGCCAAATCACGCGATCTGGAAGATGCGTTACAGTGGCTTGCCGATGCGGGGTTGGTTTATAAAGTTCTGAAAGTGGACGTTCCGGATTATCCCTTGTCAAAATTTGCGGATACGACGTATTTCAAATTATATTTCTGCGATGCAGGGTTGCTGAGGCGTTTGAGTAATTTTCCTGCCGTCGCTTTAATGTCTCCGGATCCTCAGTTCGCATTCATGCGGGGAGCACTGACAGAGAATTTTGTTCTGACTGAATTGATAGCAGCTAAATCCGTCACACCGTATTTCTGGAAATCCGGAAATAAGGCTGAAGTCGATTTTGTTTTTCAGGATGATATGCTGATGATCCCAATAGAGGCAAAAGCATCACGAAATACGCAGGCAAAGAGTTTGAAAGAATATAGAAGAAGATACAAGCCAAAATATGCATTACGGGCAAGCCTTGAACTACCCGGTATCCATACGGATGCATGCGGTGTCGTTTTGGATGTGCCGCTGTATCTCCTCTGGAATATCGATGCGTATCTCGTTCAGTGAAATGGACAATTCAGGATACTTTTTTTCAAAATCCGGGCGAAAATAGGGAGGATCATTTCACCGATAATAACCCCATATATTCAGGACACTGTACTAATACGAAAAGATTTAGTCGTCGCCCCGCAGTCGCAAGTTCTCACTTACGTTCGAACTTGCTCAGCTAAGGCCGCCCCTACGGGTCGGCCCGCCGCTCGCAAGTCTCTCGACTTGGTCGCAAGTTTCCTTCGAAAACTTGCTTCGCTAAGATCGCCGGCTGCGCCGCCGATCCGCCTCAGCTGAGGTCGGCCGCTTTCAGCGGCCAACCCGCAACTCGCAACTCCCTTTCGCTTCGCTCAGGAACTTGCTCTGCTGAGGTCGTCGACTTCGTCGCCAACCCGCAATCGCAAGTTCTCACTTACGTTCGAACTTGCTTCGCTAAGGGCGAGCCTGACGGCTCACCCCGCAGTCGAATGATTAATTGGTTCTAACATCCAACTATCATTCATTATGGATGTCTCCCCCGAAATCTGGATAGAAAAATACCGGCCCAAAAATCTCGCCGAAGTCGTCGGGCAGCAGGACGTCGTCGAACGGCTCCGCTCCTATGTCGCGACCCGGGCCCTTCCGCATCTCCTCTTCACCGGATCGGCAGGCGTCGGAAAAACCACCTGCGCCGTTGCCTTGGCCCGCGAAATGTTCGGCGACACCTGGAACATGAACTTCCGCGAACTCAACGCCTCCGATGAACGCGGGATCGATGTGGTCAGAAACCAGATCAAACAGTTCGCACGGACCGCTCCCCTCGGGGAAGCAACATTCAAGATCCTCTTCTTAGACGAAGCGGACGCTTTGACGCAGGATGCCCAGGCCGCCCTTCGCCGGACCATGGAAAACTACGCCGAGACCTGCCGGTTCATCCTTTCCTGCAACTACTCATCGAAAATCATCGACCCGATCCAGTCCCGGTGTGCGATCTACCGGTTCCGTCCCCTCACCGATGACGCGATCTGTCAGGAAATGGCCCGCATCGCAGAAAAAGAAGGGATCACCATCGACGAAGGAGCCTGCGCCGCTCTCACCTACGTATCGCTCGGAGACATGAGAAAAGCGATCAACGCCCTGCAGGGGGCCGCCATCGTCTCGGACCATGTCACCGCCGAAAACATCTACGCCATCACCTCGAATGCAAAACCCGACGAGATCACTGCTCTTCTTTCCCTCTGTCTGGAAGGCGACTTTGAGACCGCGGAGAGGATGCTCCATACCCTCATGTATGAAAAGGGGATCGCGCCGAATGAACTCCTAAACCAGCTCTACCGGGAGATCTCCCGTTCCGAGACCCTCGACCGCCGGCTCAAAGTCGATCTCATCGACCACCTCGGCGAAGCAGACTTCCGCATGAGCGAAGGGGCCGACGCCGACATCCAGATGGACGCCCTGCTTGCACGGTTCGTCCGTTCAGGAATGAACTAAAAAATCTAAAACCCGCTTCTCTCGAGCTCGTCCCCGATCCTCGCAAGAAGCAGTTTGTCCCCATCCATTTTTGCCAGATCCTCTGCTGCCGAAAGATACTTCACCGCCAGTTCCACCTCCCCCTCCTCAAGCCGGATCAGACCCCGGCCGAGGTAGGCAAGTGCAGACCAGTGGGGATCTTTTTGCTCTGCAGATCTGAGGATCTCGGCAAAATCCTCCTCTGCTTTCCCCAGATCGCCGATCTCCAGATACAGCTCCGCACGGTTGTATCTGACAGGACAGGCTGAAGGCTGGCGGACGAGAGCAGAAGTATAATCAGCTATCGCCTTATCTCTGGCGCCGGTTTCCTGAAAACAGACCCCGCGGTAATAATAATAGTTCGCATTCTCCGGGCTTTCCTGCAGCGCGTGCGTAAAGCACCCTGCCGCTCCGGTAAAATCCCGGGCCGCAAACAACACAAGACCCTCTTTGAACATCCCGTCTCCGCGGCTCATTTCTTCCAGCCGGAAAGCACCCCGGCAGTGATCCGCCGGACAAACGGATTTTCATCATCCAGCAGCGGCGAGACGACCGGCAGAAGATCGCCGGTTCCGCAGCGTCCAAGTGACTTGACCGCCATATACCGGACATGATCCTTTTCATCGCAAAGGAGCGGGGTAAGGAGAGGGACGCCCGCCGGCTCGGCAGTGAATCCGATGATCTCGGCCGCACGATACCGAAGCCGCCACTCGGGATCAGTCAGAAGCGGGCGGATCGCGTCGATGACCGCCGGACCCAGGGCCCCGAGGTTTTCTGCGGCAAGCTGACGTTCCTCTTTCTTTGCCGAATGAAGAAGCGCGAGGTACGCCGATAGTGCAGATGTCATAGTTAGATTGTACTAATCATATCATATTTCATACTTTCGATTTTTATCATATGAATGAGTTTGGCTTGCCAAACTTAATATTACGATTGCGAACATTTAGTCATACTAATTTATGTGTGTGAATAACCTATCAAAACGTATGAGTGTGAAAGGTCTCTTACTGGTCGGTCATGGAAGCAGACTCCAGTACAACAAGGAGCTGATAACAACGACCGCCGAGATGATGAAAGAGCACGGCGGTGACTATCTGATCAGATCCTGTTTTCTTGAATACAGCAATCCGACCGTTGCCGAAGGTCTGGATCTTATGCGAAGCGAGGATTTGGAGATCCTCATCGTCGTCCCGCTTTTCCTTGCAAAAGGGATCCATATCCTGCGTGACATCCCAAAGATCCTCGGGCTTGAAGCCGGAAAAAAACGCGGGACCTTCACGCTTGCTGACGGCCGCGTGATCCCTCTCGTCTATGCCGAGCCGATCGGGATTGATCCGCTGCTCGCAGAACTGATGCTCAAGAATGCGGCCAATGCCCTCACTCTTCCGGAGGATGCATGAAGGTCCTCGTTCTCGACACGATCCACGGCGGAACGATCCTTGCCGAAGCTCTTCTTCGAAACGGCGACGATGTGGACGCGTTGGATGTTTACCGGGGTGTCGGTCTCACGCCCGAAGAGGCCGCTTCCCGGCAGTATGATCTGATCACCTCCCCGGTCCATCTCGATCCGGCATATCCCCTCCTCAATACAAAAACCCCGGCCATCTCCCATCATGAAATGACCCGCCGCCTCGCCGGTCCTCTGCCGAAAACGGTCATCGAAGTGACCGGCGCACGGGGAAAAACCACCGTGTCGTTTGCGATCGCGTCACTTTTCACGACAAAAGGCGTGCTTCACACGAGCCGCGGCACCTATGTGTATCCGGACGGGACCATGCTTTGGAAAAAGAGCATCACGCCCGCGTCGGTTCTTCTCGCCGCAGGAGGAGCGAAGACGCATCATGCGGAATGGCTCGTTGCCGAAGTCTCCGCAGGCGTTACCGGGATCGGCACACTCGGCGTTCTGACATCCCCGGACGATTATCCTATCGCCGCAGGAAAGAAGAGCGCCCTTGCCGCAAAACTTGAGTCGCTTGCAAAATGCACAACCGTTCTCGTCCCAAAGGGTGTTCCGCTGAAAGCCGGCTGGCATGTCATCGACGATCTCGTATCCGTCGAAGGCGATGTCCTTTCCTGGAACGGCGGATCGTTCAGAAATCCGCTCCTTACGCTCGCCGGATACCGCGAGCCGCTCAAATGCGCCGCGGCCGCCGGTCTTCTGCTCGGCCTGGACCCCGGCAGGCTTGCGGGATTTGCCGCGATCGAAGGACGTATGCAGTATTATATTGAAGACGGCGTGCCGTTCCTCGACAACGCAAACAGCGGAACGACAAAGGCGACCACCCTTGCCGCGGCCGCCTACCTTAGGAACCTTGTTCCAAACAAAGAGATCGTTCTCGTGATCGGGGAGGAACATAAGGCCGTCTGTGAGGGATTTTTGGATGACGCTATCCGTCAGACGATCGAAGACATCTCCCCGGTCCAGACGATCGCCGTGAGCAAAACAGGAGGTCTGAACTTCGCGGACGCCAGGGTCCGGGCTCTTTCGCTTGCAAAAGAACACAACGCGGCAGTTCTTCTCGCCGTAAAAACCTGGAGATAACAATGCGGTACGTTCAGCCGCGTCCAAGCTCCATTGTTGCAGCCCTTTACACCCTTCGGGATCTGAATGTCGATCTCGCGATCCTTCACGGCCCGTCCGGGTGTTCATTCAAACACGCCCGACTCCTGGAGGAGGACGGGATCCGCGTTCTGACGACCTCGCTTGGGGACGAGGAGTTCATCTTCGGCGGGCAGAACATCCTCGAAGATGTTCTCCGGTATGCGGAAAAGGAGTTTTCTCCCCGCCGGATCGCCGTTGTCGGGACCTGTGTTTCGATGATCATCGGCGAGGATCTCGATGCCGCGATCGAAGCATCCGGCATCACGACCCCCGCGATCGGGGTCTCGATCCATGCAGGATTTCGCGAGAACATCGCCGGGGTCATCGCCGCGCTCGAGCCGGCGGCAAAAGCCGGCTGGATCTCCGAGGAGGAACTCGAACGGCAGAGAGGCGTCCTTGCCTCCGCGAACCAGACCGAACGGGACCGGGGAGCTGCCTGCAAAACCTACATCGCCCCGTCACGCGGCGATCTGAAACATGTTGCCGCCGCAAAACTCGCCGAGCTGCTTCGTTCCGGGAAAAAAGGCATGGCGATCATGAACGCAAAGAAGGAGACGGCGTATATGTTCGCCGACCATCTCTGCGCCGTGTATGAATGTGCGCCGGAAGCGAACGTTACCTTTGTCGCAAACCTCGAAGCCCGCGGTCTGCCGAAGGTAAGAGCAGACGCCGCGATGATCCTTGCGGAGCTGCGTGCCCGCGGGATCGATCCGGAACTCATCGGAGCCCTGGACGAGTACGGCGGAAACGGCCCGCGGATCGCGGAAAGGATCGCGGAGGTGAAACCCGAGTTCATTCTTCTCGTCGGGGTCCCGCACGCAGTTTCGCCCGCCGCCCTCGCAGGCATTACGGTATTTTCCGTCACGAACGGGCCGCGTCAGGTCCTCCCCTTAAAAGAGCAGGGACATGCCCATGTCATGGTCGAGGTGGATCTCCATCCAAAAACGCTTGGCGTCCATAATATCGTTGAAAGCGAGTTTGGAGCCGTTCTGCGGAGCATGTGATGAAGTCGCTTCTGATCTCGGGAGACCGTTCCGGCGCCGGAAAAACCAGCATCACGCTCGGTCTTGCCGGCCTTCTTGCAAAGGACGCGGTCGTCCAGACCTACAAGGTCGCGATGGACTACATCGACACATCCTATCTTTCAGGCGTCACCGGCCGGCCTTCCTACAATCTGGACACCTTCGTCCAGACCGATGAGGAGCTCGCCGGTCTTTTCTCCTACGGAGCGAAAAGTGCCGACATCGGGATCGTCGAAGGGGTCCGCGGGCTCTACGAGGGCCGCGACTCGTTCACCGACGTCGGCAGTACCGCGGCGATCGCGAAACGCTTCTCCCTCCCGACGATCCTCGTGGTCGATGCCCGAAGCATCACCAGGTCTGCGGCCGCTCTCGTGAAGGGGTTCCAGGCGTTCGACCCGGAAGTCCGGATCAAAGGCGTGATCCTCAATAACACCGGCGGCGGACATCACGTGACCAAGGCGACCGAGGCGATAGAATATTACTGCGGGATCCCCGTTCTCGGCGCAGTCCCGCGAAGCCCGGAGATGGATCTTTCCATGCGGCATCTCGGTCTCGTTCCGTTCGTGGAAGGGATGCGGGACCAGGGTTTTGCCAAAACGATCGAAGGGATCATCCGGCATGTCGGGGCCCACGTGGATCTCGAGGCGATCAAAGCCCTCGCGGAAGATGTGACGCCGGAGCCTAATCAGGTCACCGGATCGCTTGCCTCCCGGCCGGCGGCATCGCGAAGGATCGCGGTCGCCTTTGACGAGGCGTTCACCTTTTACTACGGCGAGCTGGAAGCAGTTTTACAGAGTCAGGGCTGTGAGGTCACAAAATTCAGCCCGCTCCATGACACCCTGCCGGAGGCCGACGGGTATATCTTCGGCGGAGGCTACCCGGAAATGTTCGCGGAGGAACTTTCGAGAAACACCGCGATGCGGGAGGCGGTCCTTGCAAAAGCAAAGGCGGGGGTCCCGATCTACGCGGAGTGCGGCGGTCTGATGTACCTCACCCGGTCGATCACCCTGAAAAAAGGCTGGCTGGGAAGGAGCGAGGACGCAGTCTATCCGATGTGCGGGGTCTTTGCCGGCGACACCGTGATGCCTGCCGGAAAGACCCTTCGATATGTGGAAGGATCCGCCGTTCTGTCCGGGAACTCATATCCGTTCAAGGGACACGAGTTCCATTACAGCGGGGTTGTTATGGATCCGGGCACGCGGTTTGTCTACACGCTCTCGCGGGGGACCGGCATAATCGACGGAAAGGACGGTGTTGTTTTCAACAATACTCTCGGCTCCTACACTCATCTGATGCCTGTCTCGGCGAAAGGCATCTTAGCGGAGATCTTCTCTGCAGAGCGTGGAAAACAGTACATTAAAGCGGATTCCCCGCAGACGTTATAGTATGATCCCGCTGTTCCTCGATCTGTCAGAATCCCGTGTCCTCGTGTTCGGCGCGGGTGAGGTTGGAGTCCGGAAAGCCCGCCATTTCACGTCGGCCGCGAGGATGACCATCGTTGCCGAAGATATTTCGCCCGAGATCTTCTCCTTTTCCAATGCCTCCATCAAGCAGCTCGCGATTTCGGATATGGAACCCGAGGATCTCGAGAAACTGATCGGCCGCCACGACATCGTCATTGCCGCCCTTTCGGATGAAAAAGAGAACAAGCGGCTCTGTGCCATCGCAAAAGCAGCCGGAAAGTTATACAACAATGCGACCGGAGAGGGAAACATCCGGATCCCGTCCGTTGTTTCCGGGGCCGAGTATCAGATCGCCGTCACGACCGAAAAAGCGGCCCCTGTCGTCCCGGCCTTCATCAGGACCTATCTGCAGGCGCATCTTCCGTGGCTCGACAATATGATCCTCCTGCAAAACACGCTCCGTGAAGAGCTGAAAACGATCGTTCCCGATCAGGCACGCCGGGCAGAGATCCTCCGGGCCGTGATCGATGATGCGGAGATACAGAATGCCTGCGTATCAGGCGTTCCGTCGACTGAAATCTGTAAAAAATATCTATGAGCCGGACACTTCTTACCGAAATCGCGGTGGCGACCGCAGATCACAGCAAATACCGCGAGGATGTCCTCGGCCTTTTCAGGTTCAAGGATGAAGCCGCCTTTTTTGAAAAAGCCGCCAGGATCTTTCCCGGAGCGGTCCTTCTTGAGACCTGCAACAGGGTCGAGATCCTGGTACACGGGAGTGCCAAGCAGCTGCGGGACTTCCTGCACGGGGAAAACCGGTTCGGGTTCGAGATCCTCGAAAACGAAGCCGCCCTCATGCATCTTCTGGAACTTGCCGCCGGCACGAAGTCGATGATCATCGGCGAGGATCAGATCCTCGGACAGATGCGGCGTTCGCTTTTACTTGCCGAGTCGCACAATACAAATGACGTCATCACCGACGTCTGTCTGAACACCGCGATCCGGGAAGGCGTGTCGATTAGGCAGAAGACCTCCATCAACAAAGGGGCGGTATCCATCGGCTCGGCCGCAGTTCTCCTTGCCGAGGAGCTGATGGGCGATCTCGACGGAAAAAACATCCTCGTCGTCGGCGGCGGCGAGATGGGGACCCTGGTCGCCCGTGCTCTCTGCGAAAAGAATCTCCGGGCGATCTATGTCACGAACCGGTCGTTTGACCGGGCTGTCCTTCTCGCAAATGAGATCAGCGGCCGGGCGATGCGGCTCGATCAGCTCTATCCGTGCATCGCTCTTTCAGACGTCGTGATCTCCTGCACGGGAGCCCCGCACCTGATCATCCATGCGGACGAACTTGCCGAAACGATGAACGAGAGGTTCTGGCCGCTCGATCCAGAGCCCAGGCATCTTCTTTTGATCGACATCGCCCAGCCGCGGGACATCGACGACGCCTGCCGGGACGTTCCCGGCGTCTCGCTGAAAACACTCGACGATCTGAAAACCATCTCCGAAAAGAATCTCGCCGCACGAAAAACCGAGTGCGAGCATGCGGACGTTCTTGCCAAAGCAGCTCTCCCCGAGTTCATCAAGGCCTTCAACCGTGCGGCTTCCGGCGATCTGACAAAGAGCCTCTACACGTGGGCGGAGGAGATCCGTCAGCGTGAAAAGAACAAAGCGCTTTCCCGCCTTAGGGATGCCGATCCCTATCTTGAATCGGTGATCGACGACCTGACAAGCGCTCTAACGAAAAAACTGCTCGAGGATGCGGCGAAAAGCATCCGGGCGAGCGCAGAATGTACCGACACACAGACCGCAGAAAATCTCCTCAAAGCAATAATTTCAGGTGAAGTATCATGTATCCGCAGATCAGAATGAGAAGACTCCGGCAGAATATCCTTCAGCCGATGTTCAGGGAAACGAGACTCGTAAAAGATGAACTGATCATGCCGCTCTTTTTCGACGAGAACGCGGTAAAGCCGGTTCCGATCGCCTCCATGCCCGGTCAGTTCCGCTATCCCCTCTCCTGTGCCGAAGAGGTCGCAGAGGAGATGAAGGCCGCAGGTATCCGCGCTGTTCTTCTGTTCGGGATCCCGAAATGCAAAGACACCGAAGCGGCGGGCGCATTTGCCGAAAACGGCGTCGTTCAGGAAGCGACCAGACGGATCAAAGCCGCGGCTCCCGATCTCGTAGTCATCACCGATACCTGCGCATGCGAATATACTTCGCACGGACACTGCGGGATCCTCTGCGGAAAAGAGCTCGACAACGACGCTTCCCTTCTCCTGATGGAGAAGATCGCGGTCAGTCAGGCGGCTGCCGGAGCAGATATGATCGCCCCGTCCTGCATGCTGGACGGGCAGGTACTCGCGATCCGCGAAGCCCTGGACGAGGCGGGTTTTTCAAACACCCCGGTCATGTCCTACTCGACCAAATTCGCGTCCGCCCTTTACGGTCCGTTCCGCGAAGCCGCCGACTCGGGATTCTCGTTTGGAGACCGGACAAGTTATCAGATGAGCCCGGCAAACCGCAGGGAAGCGATCCGCGAATCCTATCTGGATGAGGTGGAGGGAGCGGATATCCTGATGGTGAAACCCGCAGGATTCTATCTCGACATCCTCCGCGATGTGCGGGAGTCCACGGATATGCCGGTCGCGGCCTATCAGGTCTCGGGCGAGTATTCGATGATCAAAGCCGCCGGAATGAACGGCTGGATCGATGAAAAGAAGATCATGATGGAGTCGCTTCTTGCGATCAAACGTGCAGGTGCCGACTTGATCATCACCTATTTTGCAAAAGAGGCCGCGGAGATGCTGCCATGAAAAGTGAAGAGTTATTTACCACAGCAAAGACCTGCCTTCCGGGCGGGGTCTCAAGTCCGGTGCGTGCGATAAAACCCTATCCGTTTTATGTGAAATCCGCGAGCGGAGCAGTCCTCAAAACAGAAGACGGGGCTTCGCTTATTGACTGCTGCATGGGATACGGCCCCCTGCTTCTCGGTCACGCGAATCCTGTGATCCAAAAGGCGATCGAGGCTCAGCTCGACGCCGGGTGGCTCTACGGCACGCCGACAAAACTCGAGATCGATCTTGCGCAAAGGATCATCCGCGATCATTCATCGATCGAGATGCTCAGATGCGTTTCGACCGGTCTCGAGGCCACGCTTGCCGCGATCCGGCTTGCCCGCGGCTTTACCGGGAAATGCGGGATCGTCAAGCTCGAAGGCGGGTTCCACGGAGCCCATGACGCGGTGTTGATCGCCGCAGGAAGCGGGGCGACCACACACGGAACGCCCGACTCGCTCGGCGTTCCCCCGTCGTTTGCGGCCCAGACGCGTCAGGTTCCGTATAACGACACGGAAGCGCTCGAAGAGCTGCTTTCAAAGGACAAAGAGATCGCCGCATTCATCCTCGAACCGGTGATGGGAAACATCGGCCCGATCCTCCCGGACGACGGCTATCTTGCCGCGGTCCGCGAGATCACAGCGGCCCATGATGTTCTTCTCATCTTCGACGAGGTCATCACCGGATACCGGCTCGGTATCGGCGGAGCGCAGAAAAAATACGGCATAAAACCCGACCTCACCACGCTTGGCAAGATCACCGGCGGGGGTCTCCCGATCGGCGTGTTCGGCGGCAGACGGGACATCATGGAACTTATTTCCCCGTCGGGCGGCGTCTACAATGCCGGAACCTTCAACGGAAATCCCCTTTCGATGGCGGCAGGAATCGCGACAAATGTCTACCTCCACGAAAATGAGAGCCTCTACGGGAAACTCGACGAAAAGACCAGGGCGATCGAAGAGTCGCTGCCGGCGAAGGCTTCCGGCTCGTTTGTGAGACTTGGATCACTCTTCAAGTACTTCTTCAGAAGCACGGCTCCAGGAAACTATCTCGAGGCAAAGCAGTCGGACACCGCCGCTTTCCGCGTCTTCTTCGAGCATGCGCTCAAGAGCGGCGTGTTCATCCCGCCTTCGCAGTTTGAGACCAACTTCCTCTCGACTGCACACGACGCATCCTCGATGGAAAAAATCATCTCGGTATATCAGCATGTCTAAAATACGGATCGGCACAAGGGGCAGTAAACTCGCTCTTGCCCAAACGAAAAAGGTCATCGGTCTTCTTGCAGAGAACGGTATCGAAGCTGAGTATGTTATCATCAAAACGACCGGCGACAACATCACCGACCGCGGTCTTCATCAGATCGGCGGGTTCGGGATGTTTGTGCGGGAACTGGACAATGCGATCCTCCGCGGCGAGATCGACTGCGCTGTCCACAGTATGAAGGACATCCCCGCCGAGCGGCCCAAAGGTCTTCTCACGGTCGCCGTTTTGAAACGTGATCCGCCGTATGATTATCTGGTGATGAACGGGACGATGGAGGATCTGCTGGTGATCGGGACCTCGAGTCTGCGCAGAAAAGCCCAGCTCCTCAGATATTATGCCAACTGCTCAGGGATCCGGGTCGAGATGCTGCGGGGAAATCTGGATACGCGGCTTGCAAAACTGGACGACGGGCTGTATGACGGGATCGTGGTCGCTGAGGCGGGCCTTAAGCGGCTCGATTATAAGCGAAACGGGATCAGGATGCCGGTCGAGATGTTCGTTCCGGCGGCAAATCAGGGGACGGTCGCGGTCGTCAGCCGCGATACCCCTGAACTTCGGGCAGCATTTGCCCCGCTGAACGATCATCAGTCGGCTCTGGACTGCGCGATCGAGCGGATCGTGATGGAAGAGGTCGGCGGCGGATGTTTCACGCCGATGGGGATCTTCTGCGAGAACCAGCATCTCACGGCCGAGGTCCTTTCACTTGACGGGACCCGTGCCGAGCGGATCACGGCGGATGTGATCGATCTTGAGGGAGCGAAAATAGCCGGGATCAAACTCCGGACCGTTGCCGCCGAACTGATCGCCGAGGCGAAGCTTGCTCTCGGCGAATCTGCCGGAGAGGCAAAAAAACCCGGGAAGGTGTATCTCGTCGGGTCAGGTCCGGGGGGCCTTGGTCTTCTGACGTTCCGTGCCCGCGAGGTGATCGATTCCGCGGATGTGATCATGTATGATCAGCTGCCGGGTGACGAGATCATCGCCTCTCTGCCGGAACGTGCAGAGAAGATCGATGTCGGAAAATACGGCGGTCATCACACGATGAAGCAGGAGGATATCGAGAAGCTGCTCGTCGAAAAAGCCCAGGCAGGAGGGATCATCGTCCGGCTGAAGGGCGGAGATCCGTTTTTGTTCGGCCGCGGCGGCGAGGAGATGGAGGTTCTCCGCGAGCACAACATCCCCTGCGAGGCGATCCCCGGGGTCACGAGCGGGATCGCGGTTCCTGAATGTGTGGGGATCCCGGTCACCCACCGGGATTTTGCAAGCCAGGTGACCTTTGTCACGGGCCATGAGAATCCGGAAAAGGAGGTCTCGTCGATCGACTGGAAGTGGCTGGCCGGAAGTCCCGGGACGATCGTGATCTACATGGGCGTGAAAAATCTCGGCAGGATCGCGGAACTCTTGATCGAAAACGGGAGAGATCCGCAGACGAAGATCGCGGTGATCGAACGGGGATTCCGTCCTGATCAGCGGGTGACCTGCGCAACGCTTGAGAATATCGGCGAGGTCGGAGCTCGTGTTGGACTGAAACCTCCGGCGATCATCGTGATCGGCGAAGTGGTCGGGCTGTATAAGGAATAGGAGTTACGCTGTGTTTGGGTCGATCCGATTCAAGCGAGGGTCGAAGACCCGAGTCGGAGAGCAAA
>NZ_SIJA01000069.1:0-1847 GCF_012062385.1 Methanocorpusculum sp. GPch4
CCGGCTCCCGAAGAACCTGAAGATGCAGCTGGAAACGGCGGCACGCGTGGAAGGGACGACGGTTCAGGATTGGGTGCGAAAAGCGATGGTGAATCGGATCAGTCTGCTGAATGTGTGCCCGGCGTGCGGCACGGTGAATTCAGGGACGGCGAAGTTCTGTAATGAGTGCGGGGCGAGTCTGAAGGATAGTAAGAGGTCGATGTATTTTGCGTGGCTGAAGGATCTGCTGAGGGAGGAGCTTGAGGAAGGACGGGATCTTGACGCGGTTCTGAAGGTTCTGGAGGATCCGGCAGGGGTGATGGAGGGGCTGGAAAAGAAGGGGAAGTGGATGGTGAGGACGGAGGAGAAGAGGGAGTAGGGGGTCCCCTCAATCCTCCAAGGTTATTGGAACGCGTAGGTTTTCTTATTTAATATCGTATTTTTTAACAGTATCCCGAAGTTGCGAGGCGTATTTGTAAATATCCGGAATTGAATTAATAACCTGCCTCTCCTCTTTTTCATTATTAAATAACCCAATATAGCGCTTTGTTTCACTGTTAAAATATAACCGGCAAATTGGTTTTCTATTTGTATCATCCAAAATGATGCTGCAATACGATTTTACATCTCTCATTATGACTCGTTCAGGAGCAACGATATCACTCAGTATTGCACGAATGATGTAGAACCCTTCTATCTCACTTTGGGTTGTAGTAATTTCAGAATCATCTTCAATGATGCCTTCGTCCACTAGTTTTTCTTCTGGTTTTTCAGATAGTTCAGGAGCCATGGCAGATTTCAGCCGCTCATTTATTACATCATTGATATACTGGTTCAAAGCACGTTTGGTGATTTCGGTAAAGTTACTAACCATATTTTTAGTGAGCCGGCCGTCATAAATCTGATGAGCAAAGTATTGCACGATCTCTTGTGATGGAGATTCCATATCCTGAGCGAGAATTTGTTTTATCTCCTTGATATATTTCATGTTCAATGCTGAGGGGAGGATTTTGTCAACATTGAAAGATTCCTTTCTAAACTGTTTGAGTGTCTCAATATTCTGATCAGTGAGGTTTACCATATCCAATTCAAGAAAGGGCTTTGTATCCATCTTGTTTGGAGCATCAATATCAGAGAAAAACAAATATTTCTTACCATTAGTAAGGATCCCAAGTTTTGCCGGAACAACGGAAAAATACCGGAAAAGTTGTGACATGTGTATTGATGCTAAATCAACATCAAAAGATTTACACTCGATTAATATTACAGGTTTCCCCTCTTTCATAATCGCATAATCAACTTTCTCTCCTTTTTTTGTTCCAACATCTGCTATGCACTCAGGGCATACCTCGCTTGGATCAAATACATTATAGCCAAGAATTTGAAGAAAAGGTAAAATTAATCCATTTTTTGTTGCTTCTTCTGTTTTTACACTCTCGATAATTTTTGGAATGCGAACTGAAAAAGCGCGTAGTTGATCGTTAAAATCCATTAAAATTCACAAGTTAATGATATAGTCCAAAAATATATAGTTGTTTCCCCAAATATTCTAGATGGGAGTTACGTGGTGTTGTGATCTCGACTGACACCAACTGACGTACGTATAAGATGTATTTCGATTTCGTGTAACGCTGGGTTTGGATGTATGAGATATTCCACCGCGAATAAGCCCAAGCGGGCAAAGCCCGCTTGAGGCGGCACGCAAGCCTTCGGCTTGCACGCAATCGCGAATCTCCGCGAATCGCATTTTTCTTGCGCCGTCGTGCTCTGCTCCGGCTGATGCGTGCAAATCGAAGATTTGCGTGCCGCCTCAAATGGGCTTTGCCATTTGGGCCTCGCCTGCGCAGGAATCGCACGCCGTCTGGAAA
>NZ_SIJA01000070.1:0-48921 GCF_012062385.1 Methanocorpusculum sp. GPch4
CGGGAAGAGCTTTTCTACATCGATGACGAACTGGGGCTCGAGGTTGTCGGCGAGTTCCTGGTCACCGGTAAATACACGGACGTAACAGTCGTCGGTAAGTCCCGGGTGGGTCTCGACCATGTGTTCCTGAACGACGGCGCCGCCGGGCATTGCGTGGTTCACGACGTGGAGATACTCGTTGATGGTTTCAGGAGTAACTTCCTTGCCGAGACGCTTCTGCAGGGTCTGGTGGGCCATGTCCATGGACACGATTACGGTTCTGCGGATATCATCCCACATCTGCTGCATGGCAGCATTGTTGACGAAGTGCAGATCATCACCCTCAACGAAGGTTCCGGTACCGGAGATCTCGTAGGTCATCAGCTGGCGCTGACCCATCGGGATACCGCCAAGGTGACAGTGTTCCGGATCATACATGGAGATTCCACGTGCTGCTTCGATCTTCTTGTTGGCTGCCATGAACTCCTTTTTACGGGCAGACTGCTGGACGCCGTTAAACTTGTAGAACTCTGCAGTGGTGGATTCAACGTCCTGTTTTGGGAACTTCTGCTTGAGTGCATCAAGGAAAAGTTTCTGGGTCTTTTCTACTTTTGCCATATTACTCAGGCCTCCTTGGGCATGAATCCGTATTTCGTACGGAGGGCGTGGATACGCTGAACGTATGCAACATATTCACTGTCGGAACGGAATGGGGTTCCGACAAGGGAGTGGAACATCGGGGTGTTCTCTTTGAGCCAGGCTGCGTCCATCGGTTTGCCGACAGCGACTTTGCGGTCAAGGGGGAGAGCCACCTGATCTTTAACGTATTTTACAACACCGTCGGTGTCGAGAATACATCTCTGTACTGCGTCGAACATCATACCGTTCTCTGCGAGACGGAGGGAGTGTCCATGCACGGTTGCACCGCGGATACCAACGGTTGCTGGGTCAAAAAGACTGCTCTCGACAAGTTCGCGTGCGTATCCTTCAAGGTCACGCTCACGGCACTCGACGATCTGACGGCCGGAGAGAGTTCCCGGGTCGATACCACGGTAGCGGTACATCTCGAGATAGGTTCTCTGGTAAGGCTGACAGGGTGCGTTCAGCATAGAGTCAGCGAACTGAATGTATCTGACACGGTCACCTGCTTTTGCGCCTTCGGTCGGCTGAACGATCTTACGGATCGGGCAGTCGGGTTCACCCTGCTCTGCGAGCGGGGGGTGTGCGGACGGGTATGCCTGTCCTGGTGCACGGTGTCCCATGATAAGTACAAGGTCCTCATCAGTAATATTACGAATCTTATCGAGCTTTACGTTCGGGTTCATCTGGTTGCGACGAACTTCCGCGACGCGGGAGGTTCCCGGCCCGTATTGTGGTGTATATGCCATTTTTATGTTCCTTCGTAGATTTTTTCAATCATTCACGGAAAAATCCGACCGATTACCGGTCGGATTTGTCAGCTTCTGCTATACGGGTATTAAGTTATGCAACTTTTGCAATTGCCTGGATCGGGCGTGCAAACTCTTCGATCTTACCGAAGGTCTCACCATAGATCTTGGCGGTTCCTTCCGGAGAGAACATCTGAGTGCCTGCATCAAGTGCACATGCTGCAACTGCACAAGGCATTGCGACACCTGCTGCGTGGCGGGTAACGACGTGGTTTCCGTTGAAGATACCAGGTCCTCCTCCACCATAGATGGAGTGGCTGAAGAAGGAGAAACCAACGCCGGCTCCCATAACTCTTCCAAAGTCGGATCCCGGAAGTCCGGTTTCGTGTTCAAGAAGGTCGTTGAAGTAGAGTAACGTGGAGGATGCAGCCTGTGCCATTCTTCCAGCTCCTGCATTGACCATGGTTGCGGCGAGGGTGCCGGCGGATGCGTAGGCGTTCCAGAGCATCGGATCCTTGGTCTCGTAGGGTTTGAAGTAGCCGCCTGGGGCTCCTGCAGTCTGCGTGATGACTTTGTCTTCCAGTGCACGCTCGACTAAGGACTGAACAACAGTACCGACAGTTCCCGTCTGGCCGTTTGCTTTCACAATATCGTAGACGATGTTGTTGGCGTTAAGACCCTGGTAAGCAAAGAGTAAGAGCTGTGCACGCTCGAATGGGCCGATTGCGTTACCCATCTCGAACTGACCTGCATGCTCGAAGGTGGATGCGAGGGCTGCACCCTGCATTGCGTTTCTGTGGGTCATCATTACAGTCTGGTTTGCCGGAATGTTACGAAGTGCATATCCAAGAGACTCGTTGTTCTGCGGGATGGACATGATCATAGAACATGCTCCGCCTGCGAGATCCATTGTGACCGGGTAAGTACCGAATGCTGCTGCTTTGACAGTGTTTGCGTTGAACATGTCAACGTTGAACTGCTCAACAACTGCGTAGGTCGTTGCTGCTGCTACAGAGGTAAGAGCTGCATCGTAGGTCGCAGCTGCTGCAATACGTGCCGAGGGGACTTTGACGAGCAGAAGTTTACCGCCGTTGAAGCGTTTGATCTCCGTGTCGTCACCTGTTTCAACAGAGACGTACTCTTTGATCTTTGCTTCGATAGCATCGATATTTCCAAGGATATCAAGGTCAAGTTCGCGTCCGAGGATCTGCTGGTGCTTACCGATCTTACCTGATTTCAGACCTTCCTGCATACCGCCAAGATTGACTGCAACGGAACGTTTTGTGTCGTCAATGATCTTCTTGACTGCCGGGTTCACAAGCGGGCTGATCCGCTCAAGGGATATATTACTCCGTAAGAGTTTACCATTGTCATCATATAAGTCGATGACATCCTTGTATTTTGCCATAATGTTTACCTGTTTTTACTTCATGCAAATCGCATGCTTTTTACCGAACGGAGTTTTATTTAATGGGACAAAATCTGTTCCAAGGAGATTGGACAGACTTATTTTACCAATATACATAATTAACACAAAATACTATCAATTAATATATTAGTAACAAAATAATCTCCAGTTCTCCATATTTGTTTTTTGTTAAATGATTTATATCTTGCTTTATTAGTCAAACATACTCTATTCTAAGCATTTCATTAAATGGTGGATATACGCTCTCATAAAGTCAAATCTGATAAATTTATATTGAACAAAGTGATACGATTAATAACAGAAATATTACAATGTGGCTGGTTCGGAATTTTATGGCCCGCATCTTGGTCCTATATTCGTGGACAAAAATCATTCGGCCGGTGTAGATGATTCTATAATAGAATATGTCACGTCCCCTCTCGACTTCACTCCGTTTGTCTGATTTTTTGCCTAAAAAAAGTGTATTTCTGGTAATGCTGGAATTATTTCCAGCCATTTTTACTGATTTTTATCAGGAGGTCCTGTAACGATTCTATGGGAAAATGAGAGAAAACAGACTCTCGGATATCGAATATCCGGTTATTTGTCATCCATCTTCCTGCAGGAAATATGTGTAGTTATGTGCGCTCTTGAGTTATTCCCCGTATCCTTAACCCCTCCGCGCCGTAAATGAGGGATTAATCTTACATCTTCGAATCAGATCTCATAGGTGCCCGGGAGTTTTTCTCCCTCCCTATCGCTTTTCAACATCCTCATCGCATTCAGTATCGCAATGAACGCAACCCCTACATCTGCAAACACCGCTTCCCACATATTCGCGACACCCAGTGCAGCAAGGATCAGCACAAGGAACTTTACTCCGAGAGCGAACACGATGTTCTGGACAACGATGTGCATCGTCCTGCGTGAGATATCTATCGCAGATATGATTTTCAGAGGGTCATCATCCATAAGAACGATATCGGCCGCTTCGATAGCCGCATCGGATCCAAGCGACCCCATCGCGATCCCGATATCGGCACGTGTAAGGACAGGAGCGTCATTGATCCCATCCCCGACAAAGGCCGCCGAGCTGCCTGCCCTTTGATTAGCCAGGATCCTCTCCATCACTGAGATCTTATCTTGGGGAAGAAGACCTGCATAATACTCGTCGATCCCCAATTCACGGGCAATTGAAGCCGCCGCAGGCGGAGAATCCCCGGTTAACATGACAACACGCCGGATACCACGTTTTTTCAATTCTGCAATTGCTCGAACGGCAGTAGGTTTGACTGTGTCGGCGATCACTATCCAGCCGGCATACATTCCGTCAACGGCAACATGAATCACAGATCCTGCTGAATTCATATCTCCGGCATCGACCCCCAGTTCCTGCATAAATCCGGAGTTTCCTACTGCGATCCGGCGACCAAGATACAGGGCAGTAACACCATGGCCGGCATACTCGGAAATATCCGTCAGATCACCGGTATGGACAGGCTGCTGATATGCAGCCCGTAACGAAACGGCGATCGGATGGGTGCTGTATGCTTCTGCATGTGCAGCAAATGCCAGCAGTTCACTCTCCGACATACCGACCGGATGTATCTCAGTTACGGAAAAACTTCCTTTGGTAAGCGTGCCTGTTTTATCAAAAACAAACGTGTCAGCTTTTGACAACGCCTCCAGATAACTGCCTCCCTTGACCAGTATCCCTGATCGGGACGCCCCTCCGATCCCGCCAAAGAAACTGAGCGGAACTGATATTACAAGGGCGCACGGGCATGAAACGACGAGGAAGATCAAAGCACGTTCGATCCATACGGGAAACGGCTCGGCAAGAATCAGCGGCGGTATCACTGCTAAAATCAAAGCGGCGATGACGACAACCGGAGTGTAATACCGGGAGAATCTCGTGATGAACTGCTCGGACTTTGCCTTATTACCAGCCGCGTTCTCAACTAACTCAAGAATGCGGGTGACGGTTGATTCGCTCAGCGGCTTTGCTACCCGGACATGCAGAACCCCGCTGCCGTTGATACATCCGCTGATCACCTGGTCGCCGACACCTACGTCGCGGGGAAGGGATTCTCCGGTGAGCGAAGCTGTATCCAGTTCTGACGAACCTGATATCACCACGCCGTCGACAGGGACCCGATCCCCTGCTTTGATCACGATCTGGTCTCCGACCAGCAGTTCATCGGGATCGACGGAGATGATCAACCCGTCACGCTCGAGATATGCATGATCCGGGCTGATATCCATAAGATCAGCGATCGATCTGCGGGATTTCTCCACTGCATAGCTCTGAAATAGTTCGCCTATCTGATAAAATAGCATCACGGCAACGGCCTCAGGATACTGTCCAAGGAAAAATGCCCCGATCGTCGCGATCGACATCAGAAAATGTTCATCAAAAACATTGCCGTGAAGAATATTTTTACCGGCACGCAGAAGTACATCCCCGCCAATCACAAGATAAACGGCAAGAAACAGCACAAACTCGGCATACTGCGAGTAGGATTCGGGAAAGACCCCGCTTGCTGAGAGCAAAACGGCGATAGCAAAGAAAACCGACGCTGCGATTATCCGATACAGTGATCGGCGCTGTTTTTTTGTTAGAGTAATAGTCATAGAACGGATTCGTTACTCCTTGATGAAACAGTCGGGCTCAACCCGTCTGCAGATGACCGCAGCTTCTTTGAGGATATCGGGAAAACGCCCCTCATCCGCATCGAGAACAAGCCGTCTGGTCATGAAACTGATACTCGCCTCGTGGACGCCCTCAATCTTTCTTATTCCGTTTTCCATAACGGCTGCACAGTGTGCGCAGTCAAGATTTTCCAGTCTGAAACTCTTTTTCATAATGTTCTCCAAATACATATCTTCATTGGATTTCAGGAGATATCAAACAAACAGTGACTCGGAGAACAGGTAGTTTCCTGCAGGAAACTGCATATAGGGATGAAATCTGCCTATTCCGGCAATACGCTCATTATTTATAGATAAAACTCAAACCATGTGAACGATTCTCATGGACGTAGAACGCACGAGTAATTCATGCGGCATTCTATCTACGTTCCACGTTTTCTTTTTCTTCTTTAGATAGGAGAACCACCGTTACGTTCGCGTATCATGGTTCTCCGCTTGATCTGATACAGCGACCGTATGGTGTCGAAAACGCCCGAATCACCCAAAACTAGGTGAATTTCTATGTTAGGCATCAGTGACCCGTGGGTATGGATGACATACCTCATCTGCTTGATAGCGCTGCTATTCTGCGGAATCTACGGATACATAAATTGGAACAAGGACAGTGATGATGATGACGGTAAGCACTGAGCTAACGATCGGCATCGTCGCATTCTACCTTGTGATGATCATAGGTATCGGATATTACGGATATAGACGAACAAAAAAAGTTGAAGACTACATGGTTGCCGGACGAAATACGCATCCGGTTATAATTGCCCTATCCTACGGAGCCACGTTCATCAGCACATCTGCCATCATCGGTTTTGGCGGGACATCCGCTCAATACGGAATGAGTCTGATGTGGCTGACCGTATTGTGTATCGTGGTCGGGGTGATCATCGCCTTTATATGCATGGGGAAACGGATCAGACGGATCGGAAAAGATCTTGGAGCCCTGACCTATCCTGAACTCCTCGGTAAGATGTATGGATCGAAGAAGATCATCTATGCTACCGGCGCGATCTTTGTCGCAGCAATGCCTCTGTACACAGCGGCAGTGCTGATCGGCGGGGCACGTTTCATTGAAACGACCCTGGGTATCCCGTACATGACAGCCCTGCTCGGTTTTGCCGGAGTTGTTGCGTTGTATGTCGTAATAGGCGGTCTGATGGCCGTCATGTACACCGATGCGGTCCAGGGAGCGATCATGCTCGTCGGTATGGGTGTTCTGCTTGTGCTGACCTACATCTATCTCGGAGGCGTGACAGCGGCTAACAGTGCACTTGACTCAATGGGATCTCTCGTTCCAAGCACACTCTCCTCAATGGGTATGACCGGCTGGACCTCCATGCCGGAGTTCGGATCTCCTATCTGGATGACGGTCATTACGACGCTCGTTCTCGGCGTGGGAGTGGGCGTCCTTGCACAGCCTCAGCTTGCGGTAAGATTCATGACAGCAAAAGACGGCAAATCGCTGAACCGTGCAATTCCTATCGGCGCTCTCTTCATCGTGATGATGACGGGAGTAGCGTTCACCGTCGGACCTCTGACGAATGTGTATTTCATGGATACAGTTGGGATGCTCGCAATCGATGCTGCCGGCGGAAATGCAGATTTGATCATTCCGCTGTACATCAACTCGGCGATGCCTGAACTCTTTGTTATCATCTTCATGCTCACGCTGCTTTCGGCCGCCATGTCGACCTTATCATCCCTCCTGCATACCATGGGTACCACACTCGGCGGGGATATCTTTGCCAGAATGAAAGGGGTTCGCTACTCGATCAGGGCAAATCAGATCGGTATCGTGGTAATGATGATCGTCAGTGTTATACTCGCGGTGATGATGCCTGGAAGTATCATTGCCCGGGCAACCGCCATGTTTATGGGCCTGTGCACTGCAGCCCTTCTGCCGGCTTTCGTTCATGGGATCACCTCAAAGACTCCGTCCTATCTTGCTGCAAAATGGAGTATGACTGCAGGTGCCGGAGGCTGGCTTCTCTGGGCGGTTTTCTGTCACACGGCGGAGTCGAAGATGCTTGGAATATGTCATGCACTATTCGGGGTAGACTCTCTCGTCAGTTCACCTTGGTGTTATCTCGACCCGCTGGTCGTCGGAGTCGTCCTCTCGGTCACTATCCTTCTTGTCCTGATTCCTATGGACAAGCATAAGATAACGCATGAGGATCAGATGAGTTTGAAATAAACCCTCCCTTTTTTGATCTTGGCTTATGCTGAAAGCCCTGTATTTCTTGAGGAAAAATACCTGCATCACGTTCGGGATTGCTGAGACTAAATTAAAAAAAGAGAAAGGATCAGGCGTTTCCGATCCAGTAAGCTACTTTGTCAGGGTTTGCATCGATCCATGCTTTTGCGGCATCCTTCTCAGACATTCCTCCGGCGATCGCATTCATCACCGAGGTGATGTCGGCAGTCGTCCATTCGAATCTGCTCAGGATTCCATATGCCTTCGGGTCATCGGTCTTCAGATCAAGACGTGAAAGTGTCACGATGTCCTCAGCTCCGCCGTAGACACCCTTTGGATCCTCAAGGAACTTGAGATCATACCGGCTGAACTTCCAGTGCGGCGACCATCCGGTCACAACGATCCATTCATTTTTATTGATCGCTGACGCGAGTTCAGCCGCCATGCCTGCACTGCTGCTCGTCACCAGAGTGAAATCGAGATCATACTCGTTAATTGCCTGCTCGGTTCGGGATGTAATACCTGCTCCCGGCTCGATGCCGACAATCCTCTTGTCAAACGAATCGGCAGCGCTGTTCAGCTCCTCGATCGAGTCGATCGTTACATAGGACGGGACAACAAGACCGATGCGTGCCGCACCCTTGATGTTTTCATGCACATAATCGATTTTGTCTCCGTAGGAGTTCCAGTAGTTCTCATGAGTATACGGCAGCCATCCGGTCGTCGTAAAATCAACATCTCCTTTTGCAAGTGCCTGGAAGAGCGGGCCTGCATCGACCGCGACGAGCGTGACGTCATAACCTGCTTCTTCGAATACCTGTTTCATTACATTTGTACTGGCAATAGCGCAGTCCCATGTGACATACCCGATGCTGATCTCTTTTGCTGGTTCAGACGGCTGGGAAACACACCCCGCAGTGAAAAGAACGAGCAGTACGAGAAGCCCGGTGATTATGATCAGTGTTGTTTTCTTTTGATTCATAGATTATCTCCATTAATGATTACCCCCAGTAAAGGGGGTGAATAATACCTGAAGGATGCATGACTCTCATAGCGGTCATACACTCTCCATCGTGTTTGACGGGGTTTCGTTTTTTTATGCGGATACGGGAACGCACGTTCCTGTCACTTACTTCCGTACTTTGGTACAAGATTTTGCGTGATCCGGTCGAAGATGATCGCAAGTATCACGATTGCAAGACCTGCCTCGAATCCCATCCCGATATCCACCCTTTGGATACCCACAAGAACCTGATACCCAAGTCCGCCAGCTCCGATCATTGAAGCGATCACGGTCATCGAAAGGGCAAGCATGATACACTGATTGACCCCGGCCATGATCGTTGGAAGTGCAACCGGAAGCTGGACCTTGAACAGTTTTTGTCTGGGAGTTGCGCCAAACGCATCAGCCACCTCGATAAGTTCAACAGGAACCTGTCGGATGCCAAGCGTCGTGAGACGCAATGCCGGAGGCATGGCAAAGATCACTGTTGCGATAATGCCCGGCACACTGCCGAGACCGAAGAAGATAACGGCTGGGATCAGATACACAAATGACGGCATCGTCTGCATGAAATCCAGAAACGGCCGAAGGATCGTGTTCAGTGTGTCGCTTCTCGCGGCCGCGATCCCTATCGGTATCGACAGAGCGAGCGCGATCACCGTTGCGATGAGGACAAGGACCACTGTGAGCATCGAAAGTTCCCACAGACCAAGATCCCATATCAGCAAAAGACCAAGAGCCGTCAGTATCGTCATTTTAAGATCATGACGCGTAACGAACCAGACGAGAACGCTGATAAGCACGATCAAAACCGGAGCCGGTATGGCAAGCAGGAGATCCTCAAATCCGCTCACAAGTACGCGAAGACCTGTGCTTATCGCGTCAAGCAGCCAGGAGAAGTACATCTCTATCCAGTCAACGATGATCTCAACAACATCTCCGATAGGAAGTTTCGGCAATTCCATCATGCCTCACCTCCTTTTCTTGCGAGTGCAGCCAAAATGGATGCGCGGGATACCAGACCGTGCATTCTGCCGTTCTCATCCACCACCGGAAGAGGGTGATTACTCTGGACGATCAGCGAAAGAATGTCGGGAATTGTCGCATCGGGTGCGACGGTGGCAACATCGGTCCTCAGGATATCAGACAGATTTTTTCCTTCCTTAACTGCACTAACGGTGTCCTCAAGCGTCACAAATCCCCGGAGAATCCGGTGGCGGGTGATAACAAATATCATTGAGATATCATGCTCTTCCATCAGGTGGAGAGCCACCCGCGGGCCGGCAGTGCACTGGGCAACCGGTTCTGGACGACGCATGACGTCTTTTGCCGTGAGGACACGGGTCAGGTCAACATCGGCGACGAACTTTTCGACATAGGCATTCTCCGGGTTGGTCAGGATCTCCTCCGGCGTGCCGATCTGAACGATCGATCCGTCTTTCATCAGCGCAATCCGGGTGCCGAGTTTCAGTGCTTCGTCAAGATCATGGGTCACAAAGATGATCGTCTTGCCAAGCCTCTCCTGAAGTTCCAGCAGTTCATCCTGCATATCCCGGCGGATAAGTGGATCAAGAGCACTGAATGCTTCATCCATCAACAGGATGTCAGGGTCGCTCGTTAGCGCACGGGCTAGACCGACCCGCTGTTTCATGCCGCCTGAGAGTTCGGAAGGCATACTTGACCCGTAGCCGCCAAGGCCGACCATCTCAAGGACCTCTTCGGCCCGCTGATTACGTTCATCTTTGGAAACGCCCATGATCTCAAGACCAAAGGCAACGTTGTCCAGAATATTTCTTTGCGGAAGAAGTGCAAAATTCTGGAAGATCATACCAAGCTTGTGTCGGCGGATATGCCGCAGCTCTTCATGATCCATGCCGACGATTTCCACACCGTCGATCTCGATCTTACCTTCGGTCGGATCAATAAGACGATTAATACAGCGAAGGAGCGTTGATTTTCCGCTCCCGGAAAGACCCATAAGAACAAAGGTCTCTCCCCGCATAACCTCGAATGAGACGTTATGCAAAGCTATCGTCGCTTTTGTCTCGTCGTAAACTTCCTTTTTCGACCGGCCCAAACGATGAAGTTTCAGCGCTTTCTCCGGGTCATGCCCAAAGACTTTGGTCAGATCCTGTACACGAATGATCGGCTCTGATTCAGGCGGATCTCCGCTGCATACTATTTCAACTATAACGAAACCCTCCAACTTAGTATTTGTTGTTAATCTTTGTTAAAATGACCCATTCTCAAAAAAACTCAATTTAAACGGGAATTTTGATTTTTGACTCATTATGCCCCTCAATTCAAAATTTAAGCTCTCTGCGTCCATAAAATCAAAATTTATTTGAATATTGCGAATGGATTTTGCAATAAATCTCATATTGGGCTTGGATTTTTTGAAAATAATAATCCATAATCTTACGCACAAAGTGCAGATAAAAAGCTTCTGCGCGCGCGTCTCTTCGTCCCTCGTCACCTGGTGGAATCAGTCGGTATCTGCAGAGAAAGAGGCGCGTCTTCTGTTCAGTAAAACGACGGCCAGAAATATCAGAACAACGCCGGTCATGTTGACAAGTGTCATCTGTTCATGGAAAAGGAATATCCCGATAAGGGTCGCTACCATCGGTTCGACAAACGCCATCACTGATGCTTTTCCTCCTTCCACATACTTCAGACCTTTGGTGTACAGGAAGTAGGGAAGGACCGTACATCCTATGCTGAGGATCAGAACATACAGCAGGATCCCGGGATTTTCGGCAGAAAGCCATATCATCCCGCCGACATCACAAAAAGGAAGGATGCCGACACCCGCAACCACAAACGTGTATGCAGTGATCGTGATCGGATGATATTTTTTGAGAGCCAGCCTGCCGAAGATCGTGTATAAGGCATACCCGAATCCTGATCCAAGTCCGATAAGGATACCTATCTCTGTGATGCCGGTGACCCCGCCGCCAAGTATCCCGGCGGTCAGAACACAGCCGCTGAACGCCAGAATTAGGGCAATGCCTTTTTGTGCCGTCATATGTTCATGAAATAAAAACAGCGACATCAGCATCACAAAAAAGGGTGCCGTATACAGCAGTACCGAGGCCATTGAAAGAGTGAGATACTGAATCGACGTAAAGTAGCAGATATTGAAAAACACGATACTCAGCAGTCCCGTTCCGATAAACAGCCAGATATCCTTTGGAGCTATCTTCAGTTTCTCCCGGTCAGTGAGCAGCAGGGCCGTCACCACGCATAGAGCGGTCACTGCGCAGCGAGCAGCGGTTATCTGGACCGACGTGAATCCGGCGGCCTGGAGTTCCCGGGTAAAAATACCAATCGTTCCCCAGCAGACTGCTGCAAGTATGATGAGAAAAGGAGCAAGCCGTTTGTCACTTAAACGCCGGGGTGTGAAGGTACGTGCAGATCCCATGGGGAGATTCACCATTCTAAGAAAACGCTGATCGTTCCTGAGGTATTGTCATCCAAGCTACTTAAATGAGACAGAGAAGAGCTGCGAAATTGACTCAAAGGCCGGATATCAGATGAAGGCAAAAAAAGTATGAGGGGTGGATGAATTTGCGAGGGTTGGACTGAATGAAAGCTGGTGTGCATCTGGCCTGTGTGTAAAGAACAAATTTTTACAGGTTTATCACTCCCTGAATACATTCTCAAAGATCATGTCTGAACCTGTATCATTCAGACGCCGGCGTTCCTCGGGTTCCTCGGCATAAGCAAGGACCGGGAGCGTCATGTCAACACCCGGCGTGTGGCCAAACATCTTTTCAAGTTCGACCTGCTGGGCATGCATGAACAGGGCGTTTGGGATCTCGGCCGGACAAAGCTCCTGGCACTGCCCGCAGTTCACACAGGAGTCGGCGATGTGGGCGAATCTGATCAGATGAAACATGAAGTCGGGCGGCGTCTTTGTCTGGTCAATAAGATGGGGTTTTAGCGTCGAGCATTCGACACAGTAACAGATCGGGCAGTTCTCGATACAGGCGCGGCAGGCAATACAGCGGGATGAGTAGTTCATGATTGTGGTGAGCCGGTCTCTTCCTTCTTGCAGTTCATCGAACTGACTTTTCTGTGCCTTTTTCCCCATCTTGATCATGACGGTTTCGATTTTTCCCCGGATCTCGAGCCCTTTCGGGTCGGGTCCGCAGATATCGATCGCGCCGTTACTGACTGCCCCGTCGAATACAGAGGCGCCCTTTGCGGAACATATCTCGACAAAGGTTGCTTTCCCTGCTTTTTCGCCGAAAACACCCCAATTTCCGCAGGCAAGGTCCGCCTGACGGGGGATCTTTGTCTCACAGCGCTGACAGTTTGCCCGGCGGCCGAGCCCCTCCTCTTCGAGTTCGTCGATCTTGATGCCTTTATGCTGCCCGTCTTTGGTCATCACGATGAACTGTCCCTTGTCGATCTCTTCCTTGACTACGTCATCAGGATCGATGCCGTATTTTTCTTCGATCATTTTGCGGGCAACGGTTGGGGAAACGGATCCTCCGCAGTTGAGACCGATCGAGAGGACATTGTCCATGTTGATCTGCTGACGTTTGGCGAGTTCATAGAGCGCCTTCACGTCGCATCCTTTGACGGTGATTGCTACTTTGATGTCTTTTGCGCCGTTCAGATATTTTTTGATCAGTTTCGGGAGAAGGAACGTACCGCAGTGCAGTGATCCGGCGCAGGAAGCGAGTTCTGCCGGGTCGGTGATAAAGACCGGCAAAGGATCATAGACATCATATCCTTTTCTCACGGTCAAAACGACATCGACGATCTTTTGCTCCAAAGCGTACTTCAGAAGGGAAATAACTGCCCCTCCGCATTCTCCTTTGATGTCGGCGGATTTCGTCCATGCATAGAACATATCGCCTTTTTCTGACATATTCAGACCTCCTGAACAAATACGCCTTCAGGTTTGGCGATCTGTTCATATGTGCTGTTTCCAAATGCGGATATCTCGCCGGCGAGTGCGGTGTACATCTCCTCCGGAGTACCGGAGGGAATACCAAGTCCCATCTTTTCGGCAAGTTCAGCGAGGACTTCCTGCAGGGATTTCACACCCTCCGGTGAGTCGACGGCTTTTCTGAGCATTTGAACGCGTCCTTCCCAGTTGGTAACCGTCCCATCACTTTCGTGCTGTGAGGCGATCGGCAAAACGATGTCAGCGATGGCTGACAACGAGGTCTCAGCGGAGGCTGCGACAACGGTCAGTTCGAGACTGTCAAGTTTCTGAAGGATATCTGCATAGATGTCCTGTTCCATCAACGGTGTTTCGGCGATGACCAAGGCAGCTTTTGTACTTTCCTGGAGAGATAGAGGTCCTATGCCCATGAGTGAAGTACCCCGCCCGTTGTTTGTATCGTACAATACTGCCGCGCAGATCCCGAGTCCCTCCGCGAGTTTTGCAGCGGCTGAATTATTTGCCATATATACAACTGCCGGATGAGCTGCGTTTTTCAGAAGCGCTCCGAATCCGGGCGGCAGCTCTTTGTATTCGTCAGTTATTTCGACTGTGTCTGCCTGAACGGCCGTGTAACTTTGGGGGCCTAAGTAGAGGAGACGTGCGCCGTTTTCTTTTGCCTGAAGGATCCTGTTTCCGGTAAGAGGGAGGGCCTGCATTACGTTTCCGAGTGCCAGAATGACATCAGCATCCTTAAGTTCATCAAGTTTCACTGTCGGAACACCTGATCCGCCATGTATAACGCCTATTGCGGCACCTAATGAGTGAGCAAATTTCCAGACGAGATACTGTGTTTCATTGGTGATCCGCGGCGAGGTGATAATAATAATTTCACCCGCAGCATACTTTTTAAGCTCAGCCGCTTTACCGATGGCCGTCTCCCAGTCTGAGGTTTCTCCTTTGACAACAGGCTGCACGACCCGCCCTTCGTTCAAGGCATCGGCAGCGTGAAGGCCGCGGGAACAGAGTTTTCCTGAGCATACGGGAGAACGATTTGAAGGGGCAACACCTACAGTTTTTCCGTCACGGACAACGAGATTGAGTGCACAGCCTGTACCGCAATACGGGCATATGGTGGTCACATATTTCATCTGCATGATTTTACCATAAAAACGGTCAAGTTTGTCAACATTTAATTGTGATGTTAACTAAACCCTTGATTTCTTTGTTTTCGATTATTAATGGTGGCTATGTTAATCTAATGGTATGTACTAATGTGATTATTCTGTAATACTAATTAACAACGCGCATGGTTGGGCACAAAAACATCTGTGTCTGTCTTTCAGGACATCACAGTTTACAGAGTTTGCATTCCTGACTGCCGCAGGGCAGATTATCGATTTTCCACGTGAGCGCCCAGTATTTTATCGCTTTGACGATCTCCATCAGTTCGATCCCGGCAGGGGTCAGGGTATACTCGGAACGGACGGGAATGACCGATGCATCGACGGTATTCGTGATAATGCCTTCCGCTTCCAGCTCCTGCAGTCTCTCTGAAAGTATTTTTGGTGTGATCTCCGGGAGACTCCTTCGCAGTTCAGAAAATCTCCGGGTGTAGTTATCTCCTTTGAAAAGTTCTAGAATTATCAGAAGTGTCCATTTTTTAGTCAGATATTTGACCGTTAGATTTACTGTGCACTGCGAATCCATAGTATTGATATTACCACTTTCCTGTATATACGTTCGTATATATAATATACTAATTATTCAATAAACACACATCTGAAAATAGATAAATAGTTATCAGTATTCAAATAACTAACCTGACTCTGCATCCACGCTCATTGGTATGTGAATCTTTAGGGTGTAAAAAGAGATTTTTGCCCGGTCTCTTTTTTAGAGAAGGGGTGAAAGTTCGTGGGCAAGGTACTTCTGAAGTGCTTCGGCAATCGTCACCGGCTCGGCGAGTTCATATGCCGCGATATCTGCGGCTTTCAGTGCTGCACTTGCATTCACACCGCTTTTTCCGGTGATGAGGACCGAGACGCCGTTTGATGCGAGCAGCTGGACGACCTTGGGTCCGACGCCGCTTTCCGCATCGGTGAAGGGGTTCTGGAATATCGAGGCGGTATTCGATGAGAGATTGATCACTGCGAAGTAAGGGGCGCGGCCGAATCTCAGATCTGCGGGGGAGTCAAGCGATGTTCCTGTCGAGCTGATACAGACGATATGGGCGGGGTGCTCGTGTTCCTCGTGGTTTTCTCCGCCGCATGCATGGTCGTCGTGCGAGCAGGTACTTGTTCCCGCAGTGAGCGTTCCGTTGGCAAACGCTTCCGCTGCACGGCCGAGATCTCCGGAAACGCCGAGGATGACCTCGATGCCGTTTTCTTCGAAGAGGTCGATCGCACGCGGCCCCATGCCTCCGGCGATGACGATGTTGACTCCTTCAGCAGCAAGCAGGCGCGGAAGTTTTCCAGGTTCATGACCTGGGCTTTGCAGATCGGGAAGCCGAGTCATCTTGCCGTTTTCAAAGTTGAACAATGCATAGCTCATACAGTGACCAAAGTGCTGGGATACCAGACTTCCATCCTGTGCAATGGCGATTTTTTTGATTTGCTGTGTCATAACAATAGTACACATATGCGCGAAAATATAAATAGTTATTCATTTAAGCACTGAATCAAAACGTCTGGAAACAAGATCCGAATGATTACTCGGAAATGTCGGGAGTTTCGGTGAGAGTATCGGGGATGTTGTCAATAATATCCTGAATAGATGACGCTTTTTCCAGCATCCGCATCGTTTCAGGATGGGGGAGGCAAAGATGCCCGGCCAAAAATATTCATCGTATCCGCCCCGGTTTTGAAATGCAAGTTTCGGTTTTTCCAGAGAAAATTGTGCGCAGATGCCTTTTGTATTGCCGCGGGCATCCAGTTTTATCCAGTGATCTTCGAGAAATACTGCATTGAAGCAGTGAACGCAATATCCAAGGGTGTCGTCGTCTGCAAGGGTCAGGTGCTGAAAACAAAATCCTGCCGGGATATTCTGTGACCGAAGGAGAGCGGCAAGGAGGTTTGCTTTTGCATGGCAGATGCCGGTTTTATGGTGAAGCACATCCGAAGCTTTTGCCGTGATAATGTCTGCGCCTATATCGAATGAATGGGGGATCTCGTCTCTGACGAAGAGATAGGCGGTGAGGGCCTTTTCGCGATCCGAGGTTTCATCAGAGAAGAGCTCGCCGGCTTTTTTCTGTATGAGCGGGTGGGAAAAATCAACATACAGATCTTCTGCGAGAAATTTGTCCACTGTCATTTTTCAGAGTATGTAAAAATGAAAAGTTATGCCTGGGCCGCCCGTCTGACCAGATCCGACGCGACATCTCCTGCCTTGTTCATGATTTCCTCAGCGCCCGGGATCACGCCGTCATGCATTAGGATGACGCCGTCACAGATCGTCGTCGAAACTGCAAGCCCGCTGGTTGCATACACTGCGTTGGAATCCGTGCTGAAGAAAGGCACGTTCAGCGGGTTTCTGCCGATAAGGATCAGATCCGCGAGACGGCCGGGAGCGATCACGCCGGCATTGAGTCCTAACGCCTTTGCTCCGTTTTGTGACGCGATTTTAAGTGCATCAGCGGCCGGCATCACGGTCGGATCGTTCCAGAAGAATTTTTGGAGGATCGCGGCTGTTTTCATCTCGGAAAACATATCGAGCGCATTGTTCGAGGAAGCTCCGTCCGTTCCGAGAGCTACGTTCACACCGGCTGTCTTCATCTCCGGATAAGGAAGAGCGCGGTTTCCGGCAAGTTTCATATTGCTTATCGGATTATGGACTGCGGTTACCCCTCTTTTTGCAAGAAGTGTGATATCGCCCCCATCCAGCCAGCAGCAGTGCGCCGCAATGCACTGTTCAAAGAGCACGCCGCAGTGATCCAGCCATGCCGGGGGTCTCATTCCGTGTGCGGCAACACAGTCGGCGACCTCCTGCTCGGTCTCCGAAAGATGGACATGCAGAGGGATCTGCTCCTTTTTTGCGTACTCGGCGCACCAGGCAAGCCCTTCTTCTGAAACGGTGTAGACCGCATGCGGGGAAACGCCCGGCATCACGCGGGGATTGTGCAGACTCCTGATATTTTTGACCGTCGATTCCATGATCCGGGCTTCAGACTCGAACTTCGCATGATCACCGCCGTCGATCATACAGTAGGAAAGACAAGCTCTGATGCCGGCTTCGTCAACGGCGCATCCCACCGACTCCATCTTAAAGTACATATCGTTGAAGGTCGTGGTCCCGGTCCGGATCATCTCCAGGCAGGCGAGTTTTGCCCCCCAGTAGATATCGTCTTCTGTGAGGTGCGCCTCTGTCGGCCAGATCTTGGTGGAAAGCCACTCAAAGAGCTGCATATCATCCGCATATCCCCGAAGAAGACCCATAGGGGAGTGGGTGTGCATATTTATCATACCGGGAAGTGCAGTCGCCCCGTCCCCGTCGATAATGAACTCTGCGTCGTGATCGGTGATCTTTTCTCCGACCGCCCCGATCATTCCTGTGCCGTCGAGGTAGATCTCCTGTATTTTTCCGTTCAGGCTGACGTTTCTGATGAGAATCGGGACCTGTTTTCCAAAGATGTCTGTGTCTGTCATGCGAGTTTTTCCACGATTTTTGTTATGATGGCCGTTATCCGGTCACCGTTTTGCTTTGAGATCGAAACGATCTCGTCATAGTCCGGAGCAGAAGATCCGCCTATGCCGTTAGCATAGTTGTCGACCGTGCAGAGAGCCGCGGCGGGAATGTCAAGTTCGTTTGCAAGAGTGAGTTCGCTTGCAGCGGTCATGCCGACCACATCGGTTTTTTTGGCAAAGAAAGCGATCTCTGCCTGCGTTTCGAATCTGGGACCGCGGGTCTGAAAGTATGTTCCCGTTTTTCCCTCAGGAATGATCTGCGCGAGTTCTTCTCTTAACGCTGCATCGATCGACGGAGGGGTATGGCCGATGTCGTTATCGTGCAGGGTGGGGATGTCCCAGGGGGAGAAGTAATCGTCCGGGATCACGATGCTCCCCGGCAAAAGATTATCATGCATGCTTCCGGTAGAGCCGAAGATGATGAGCCGGTCGACGCCGAGAATTTTCATGGCCGCGAGATGGGCACGGTGATTGATCCGGTGAGGGGGCGTGTTGTGCTGATGACGGCTGATAAAAACGATCAGGCCGACATGGGCCAGGACCGGGCCGAAGGGTGTTGATACACGGATTTTTTCCAGAGGGGGCAGACGCGCCTGCAGGAGGGCTGTACCCCCAATGATTCCTAACATAGTCTGAATACTATTTTTCCGTCGAAGATATATAAGAGTCTGTTCAGGTGTGCGGTTTTTAGAGGAATGCCGTGAGAATGAAGTAGATGCCGATCAGGATTATCCCGATCCCGATGATGATGTCGAGGGTGTTTCCGCTGAGTTTGGTGATCTTGCGGATCTTTTGACCAAGAGAGCCGCCGACCGAACTGAGAATGAACAGAGGGATACTCAGACCTACTGCATAGATGAAGATGGTGAGAAGACCTTGGAGGGGGGTCTGGTAGAGGGCGATGTAGGTGAGAACGATGAGGAGCATGGGTGCGCCCCGGCCGACAGTTATTGCTCCAAACGAAAGGCCGAGAAGGAATGCCCCGATGAGGGTATAAGCATTTGGGAGACGGAACCGGTTGAAAATGCGCCGAATGGGCGGTTTGTATAGATGAAGGAGCTGGAGTCCCATCGCGATCATGAGGATGCCGCCAAGAATCCAGGCGACCGTACTGTTGATGAGGAGGATATACGTGCCGAAAAGTCCGGCGAGAAGGCCGAGAGGGAGAAGGGTCAGAACTGTTCCCATACAGAAGGCGGTGACGAGTCTGAGTATTGCTGGAAGGGCGAGGGTGGTTTTACCGCTGGTAAGGTAGCCGATAAGACCCAGGCAGATGACACTGTTGCATGGACATATCCCTGCAAGGAGGCCGAAGATCAGGATGCCAGTGAGGGAAGGATCGAATACCGCGGTCATGTTTATCTTATGTATGAGGTGCCTCGTGATGAATTATGGTTTCGATGATTCGCAAGAGGGATTGACGGGATTTTTTCGAAGGAGAAAACAACATCTTTTTATTGCCAACTGTCCTATTGGTTAAGGCACATATAGTGTGTTAGCGGGCCGGTAGATCAGTGGTAGATCGCGTCCTTGGCATGGACGAGGCCGCGGGTTCAATTTCCGCCCGGTCCATCCCGTTTTTTCAGATAATTTCCGTTTGTGTCACTGTTGTATTTATTTTGCTTTTTGGAAACTATTATTCGTATTCGGCGTATTTACCGATCTCTCGATGCCGGTCGTCAAAGAACTCATTATCGCAGGCTATGTATTTCGGTGCATCTTCTGTCTGCTGGGTTGTGTTCTGGCAGCCTTCGTCATCGCCCTGCATTTGAAAGCAAGCCTTCTGATGATGACCGGCGATGCTTTCGTAAGGGCGGTATCACAGGTCTCGAAGAGCCAGTTCGGTTATAGCAAAATGGGATTTGACAACACGGATGAACAAGATCTTCACGGCAGAAAGGAATCAAAGATGACTACATCAAAAAAAGATCCTGCTATCTCCAACTCCTCCTCATTTTTCACCGTCCAGCCCACACTGCAAATATGATAGAGCCGCGCGCAGATCTGGTTGGACAGCTGGTTTCTATACCGGATATCATATGCTAAGAAATCAGGCCGGGTGAAAAAATTCGTCAGACAGTTGGTCAGAATGAACTTTTTACTCCAGGATAAGGGAGCAGCTTCCTTGAAGAAGTTCGTACTTAAGTTGCCCCGCAGAAATTCCGGGCGATTCCGTCTGAACCACTGAACGATCATCGGATTAAATGATTCGATACAAAATACTCCCTCATAGGAATCAAGGCATCCTGCTGTCTTCTCGCACAAGTCATGATAATCCGACACGGAATCGGATTTCAGCTCAACGATCACCGGGACCTGTCCGCGAATCTGACCGAGAGCTTTCTCAAACGAAGGGATCCGTTCCTCTGACAAAAACAGCCGATGGGTCTGAAGCAGTTCCAAACTGCTGTCCGCAGTTTTTACATCGGCGCCGCACGCCCGTTTCAGATCGAAATCATGAAAGACGACCACTTCTTTATCGCGGGTCAGCTGAACATCGAGTTCGATCCCATAGCCTGCATCGACCGCTTTTTTAAACGCGGACAAGGAGTTTTCGGGTGCCGCCGCCGCATTGTCATACACCCCTCTGTGCGCAATGTAAGATGTCTGAAATGGGATCAGCCGCTCTTTTCTTGATTTCCCGGGATAGAGTAAAACCAGATACAGACCAACCGGAGTGAGAAGGAGGAGAAGAATATATAGACTGTTCATAGCCTGACAGGTGGCAAAAATTCGATCATGTTCTGCCTACTTCCCGGCTGATATGTCGTATCTGTGATTCGGCGTTCCATTTCACGGGTAAGATCCATGAAGAAAAAAAATGCCTGAATTATTCAGGCAAACGATTTATTGTTATCCGGTTCTTCACCAGTAGCCTGAGAAGCAACTGCCGCTGTGATAACCTGCGTCACAGCGTTGCGGACGATCTCAAGACCCTGTATCAGTGTGGCATCATCGGTCGTTAATGCCGGCATCAGTTTGACAACCGAGTCTTCCCTGCCGGAGAGCTCGATGATCAGGCGGTTCTCAAAGCACAGATGTCTGATCTGCTGAGCCGTTCCTGCGGGATATGCGCCGCAGTCGATACCCCACATCAGTCCAAGGCCGCGGAAGTTCAGATCCGGGTCGATAAGCGGCAGATTTGCCGCCAGATAATCCTGAACGATCTTGCCTTTACGTACGGTCTCTTCGATGACATGTTCCCTGAGCATGAACTCGAGGGCTGCCTTTCCTGCGACGAATGAAAGCTGGAAGCCTCTGAATGTTCCGTTGTGCTCACCCGGTGCAAGAACATCATACTCCGGCTTTACCAGAGCAATCGAGCACGGCATGCCGATACCGCCAAGGGATTTTGCCATGACCACGATATCGGGGACGATACCTCCGCGTTCGAACGAGAAGAACGCTCCTGTTCTGCCGCATCCTGTCTGGATCTCATCCAGGATCAGGAGCATGTCGTGTTTATCGCACAAGGCGCGTATGTCTCTGAGCCACTGATCAGAGACGATATTGATCCCGCCTTCTCCCTGAACTGACTCGAGAATGATAGCCGCCGGTTTATCGACCCCGCTGTGATCATCACTCAGGATCATATCGATATACTCAATCGTGTCCAGATTCTTCATCATCGTCGGATGGGGGACATGCGTCACATTTCCAAGAGCCACACCGCAGGCTTCCCGTGCAGATCTTTCTGTTGTCAGCGCCAGAGCTCCAAGTGTCATCCCATGGAATCCGCCCATCAATGCCAGTACATTGGATCTGCCTTTCGCCTTTCGGGCGATCTTTAATGCAGCTTCAACGGCGTTGGTCCCGGTTGGTCCCGGAAACAGGACCTTATAATTGAGACCCCGCGGCTGCAGAATATTCTTCTGCATAAACTGGATGAACTCACCCTTGGCGATGGAATACATATCCAGCCCATGGACTAATCCGTCGCTCTGCAGGTATTCGATTACTTTCTCCTTGATATAGTCATTATTATGACCATAATTACAGCTGCCTGCTCCGCAAAGGAAATCGATATACTCGATTCCGTTCTGATCGATCAGTAAAGAGCCTTTGGCTTTTGAAAAAATAACCGGATACTTCCGACAATACGACCGCACGTTACTTTCGAACTCTTCGAATACGGTTGTTTCCATCAAGACGTCATTTGTGTTTTCAAGACCCATAGACCACACTCCTAGTTTTGGATAGTATGAATGTACAGGAAATCTAGCCCCGCACACCGGGCGGCTCTGAGATTACTAAACTTAGTTGCCCCCCCCTAGGCTTAAAGGTGTCCCTCGTAAAAGAATTGATTATGGCCTGATTTATGGACTTTCGGACGGAATTTACAGAGTTCAAAAAACCCCCTGCATGCCCGGATTTTCTATTCTTGACACAGGGGGGGTTGAATAGTTTTTGGTCTGTTCGACCCGGGGATGTATGGTAAAAAATTGAGGGGCATCCACGCGCATACTGATGATAATATGATCCTGCCCGCAAACCTCAGGTCCGCTGTCTTGCGACGGTGATCTCACCCCGATCGTTGATGCCGATGACCTTCTCCCCTGCGTCCCTCAGCTGTTTGATATAACTGATCACTTCGTCGGTGAGCTGTTCTCCCGGACAGATGAAAGGGATACCCGGCGGATATGGAATGATGGAGGATGCGCAGATCCTGCCTGCCCCTTTAGTCAATGGAATGCGTTCTTTGTCCTGCGGTACAGGGAACAGTTGAAGTTTTTCTTTGAGGATTGCAGGGACGGAAGATTTTTCCGGCGAGGGGGCCGGTACAGCACTGCAGCATGCGCTGATATCTTTCAGAGCTTCGATGAGCCGCTTGACGTCTTCGAGGGTGTTGCCGATCCCTGTCATGCACATGAGGATCGGACCGGTGGTGAGTTCTGCAAAGATCCCGCGTTCCATCAGGAGTTCTTCGAGACGTGAGCCGTCAATGCCGGCAGTGCTCATGTCGAGATTGATCTTTGTGATGTCCATACTGATACCTGCGTCAGTATTCAGCGGACTGCCGATGATCCGGAGACCTTTGATAGTGTCCGCCTCTTTATAGAAATACATGAGGTTTTCATACCACTCGGTCATGAGCGTTTTTCCGTGTTCTTCGAGGAGGTGAGCGTTTATGTCGAGTGAACCCATGAGGAGATAGGAAGGGCTGGTGGATTCCAGCATCTGGAGTTTGTCCTCCAGAACGTAATGATCGACCCGGTCTGAATTGAGATTGAGCACAGCGCTTTGCGTGAAGGAGGCGAGGGTCTTGTGGATGGAGTTTACGACGATGTCGGCTCCCTGCTCCTCGGCGGATTCGGGCATGTCGGTGAATTCGGCTTTGCGGAAAAATCTGAGATGTGCCCCGTGCGCCTGATCGACAATGAGGGTCTTACCCTTTTTGTGAACGACCTCGGCGATCGCCCGGATGTCGGAGCAGATCCCGTAATAGTTGGGGGACGGGAGAATAACTGCCTCGGCGTCGGGATTTTCATCCAGACACCGTTCGATCTCATCAGCTGTGATCCCGCCGGATATGCCGTATTCACTGATGATCTCGGGATAGGCATAAACAGGCTGGATATCGGCAAGAACGAGAGCGTTGAAGATCGCTTTATGTGAATTGCGTGCCATGACGAGTTTTTTGCCTTTGGGAACGGAGGCCATGACTGCGGCAATGACACCGCAGCTTGTACCGTTGATGAGGAGATAGGAGCGTTGTACGCCGTAAAGTCTGGCATATTTTTCCTGAGCTGCTTTGAGGATACCCTCGGTCTGGAAGAGGTTGTCGGCACCTGGAATCTCGGTGATGTCACAGTCCATCATCTTTTTGAGGAAGTCACCATAACCAAACCGCCTGTAGACAGCGGAGCCTTTGTGTCCCGGCATATGGAAGGAGACGGTTTTTTTGTCTGCATGTTCAGTCAAAAATGATATGATCGATAGTGTACTCATGATATTCCCTTGTGAATAGAACGTGCACCTGCTGCGGAATTATATTTTTGGGATGGCATGTAATGCGGGTCGAATGAATTGGCATTTTGCATCGAAATCCTCGTCTCCAAGTCAGCCCGGATCCTGAATTTATTATTTTTCGTAACCCATCTCTCTCAATGAGATCCCTGTTTTTTCAGCTTTCCGGGGCATTATCGCACCGCGCGGTCAGGGGTTTATAACTCCCCGTGCTGATAATTACATGGAATGTCGGAACTAATGCAAAAGATCCAGCGGGCAACCAGCTCGCAATTTTTTGACCAGACGGGACGAAACGAAGGAAAAATCCATCAATGCACCCCGATGAGGATCCTTCTCGAAGGAACCTGCTCCTTTGACTGCGCTTACTGTCAGATCTGCACGAAAAAAACCGGCATTTCCTTCACGCCTGAAGAACTCGCTCACGGTTTCCTGGAACTTCATCGTCAGGGAAAAGCCGGCGGCCTTCTCCTGAGTACCGGGATCCCCCGCGGAGATGTCGACCTTGGCATGGAAAAACTCACCGAGACGGCAAAGATCCTTCGGACTTCGGGATACAACGGATACCTCCATCTCAAAGTTCTGCCGGGATCCAGCCGGACCGACATAGTTGAAATGGCAAAGTATGCCACCCGTCTCAGTATCAATCTCGAAGCGCCAAACTCGTCATACCTCTCCGAACTTGCCAGTGTAAAAAACTATACATCCGACCTTCTCACCCGGCATAAATGGCTTGCCGAGATCATGCCCAAAAAACACTCTACCCAGTTTGTGGTCGGAGCAGCCGGCGAATCGGATGCTGACATCTTTCAGACGGTCATGACAAGTTATGAAAAATATGATCCTGCAAGGGTCTACTACTCAGCATTCTATGCTGTCACCGGAACACCGCTGGAAAACCATGAAAATACTCCTCTCTGGCGTGCAAACAGATGGTATCAGGTCGATGCCCTTCTTCGGCTCTATGGATATGAAAGGGCTGAAGCTTCCCTCGCTTTTGATGAAAACGGCATGCTTACGAACACTGATCCGAAGATCCTTCTCGCAAAAGATCTCCCGGCAGTCGACCCGGCAGCCGCAGGATATGCCGAACTTCTTCGCGTACCGGGCATAGGTCCGGTATCAGCCGGAAACATTCTGAAAATCCGGGAACTTCACAACGTCAGAGAGCCTGAAACCCTTCGTGAATGCGGCGTCATCATGAAACGGGCAATGCCTTACCTATCTCTGAGCCGCACGCGTCAGACTACTTTTGCCTCCTGGTGCTGATTACTCCGGCAACAAACAAAGCTATTTGTCGATTCGCATAGAATAACTAAGTACCTTTTTGGATAACACATAAGGAGAAAAGCATGAACAAAACCATCATCACCGTCGTTGGAAAAGATGCCGTCGGCATCATCGCAAAAGTGTGTACATATTTGTCGAATAATCAGATCAATGTCGAGGATATATCCCAGACGATCGTTCAGGGATACTTCAATATGATGATGATCGTTGATACCGGAAACGCGAGCGTGCCTTTTGGCGACATGGCCCGCGATCTTGAACAGATCGGTCAGGAGATCGGTGTCCACATCAAATGCCAGCGTGAAGAGATCTTCGAAAAAATGCACCGTATCTAAGTAAGAGGCACGCATGATCAATATTCTCGAAGTCAACGAAACCAATAAAATGATCGAGCAGGAGATGCTCGATGTTCGAACGATCACGCTTGGTATCAGCCTTCTCGACTGCTGTGATACTGATCTGGACCGGCTCAACACCAGAATCTATGAAAAAATATGCCGTACGGCAAAGGATCTTGTCAGGGTTGGCAAAGAGATCGAACTCGAGTACGGGATCCCGATCGTCAACAAACGGATCTCTGTTACCCCGATCGCTCTTGTCGGTGGACAGGCATGTCATTCACCCGAAGATTTCGTCACGATCGCTCAGACTCTCGACAGGGCTGCAAAAGAAGTCGGCGTCAACTTCCTTGGCGGCTACTCGGCGCTGGTATCCAAAGGGATGACCAAAGCCGAGCGTGATCTCATTTTGTCTATACCTCAGGCGATGGCAGCTACTGAGCGGATCTGCAGTTCTGTCAACATTGGATCCACAAAGACCGGGATCAATATGGATGCGGTCAAGCTTATGGGTGAGATCGTCCTGAAAACGGCCGAGGCAACAAAGGATCAGAACTCACTCGGGTGTGCCAAGCTCGTTATCTTCTGCAATGCTCCTGATGACAATCCGTTCATGGCCGGGGCTTTCCACGGCGTGACCGAAGGAGATGCGGTCATCAATGTCGGAGTCAGCGGACCCGGAGTTGTAAAGCACGCACTGGAAGCGGTTCGCGGAAAGAACTTTGAGGTGCTGTGTGAAACGGTGAAAAAGACCGCGTTCAAAGTAACCCGAATGGGGCAGCTGGTGGCTCTCGAGGCATCGGAAAGACTGGGGATCCCGTTTGGGATCGTCGACCTCTCCCTTGCGCCTACTCCGTCGGTTGGCGACAGTGTGGCTGAGATCTTAGAAGAGATGGGTCTTGAGTCTGTCGGCGCGCCGGGAACGACGGCTGCCCTCGCTCTCCTGAACGATCAGGTCAAAAAAGGCGGAGTGATGGCCAGTTCCTTTGTCGGGGGCCTTTCCGGCGCATTTATCCCGGTCAGCGAAGATCAGGGGATGATCGATGCCGTGAACAGGGGAGCTCTCACGATCGAAAAACTCGAGGCTATGACCTCGGTCTGCTCGGTCGGTCTCGATATGATCGCCATTCCCGGAAACACGCCCGCAACGACGATCGCCGGGATCATCGCAGATGAAGCGGCGATAGGTATGATCAATCAGAAGACAACGGCCGTACGTCTTATCCCCGTGATCGGGAAGGATGTCGGCGACGTCGTCGAGTTCGGCGGTCTCCTCGGTTATGCGCCCGTCCAGCCGGTGAACAAATTCTCCTGTGCGGACTTCATCAATCGCGGCGGCAGGATCCCTGCGCCTATCCACAGTTTCAAAAACTGAGGGGCCTCTCTTTTTTTGGGCAGCAGCTGATTCGAATGTGCTTACCCCGTAATATCCTCCGATGTTATCATATTTGGTTTGCCTCTCATTTTTCCATAATCAAAAAAAGGAAACATTAACTAATTAACATATCCAAAATATATGTATACCAATTAATCTCATTGTTCATTTGTCAATGGATATGAAAATCATCTGTGTTCATTCCCCGTGGTTTGGATTTTTGGAGGAAAGTTAAATGAATTTATTGTACAACTTAGGCAAGGTCCTTATTTTGGTCTTGATGATCGGTCTGTTTTTCGGTGCTGCCAGTGCTGCGACAACGGAGGTCACGATCGAAAAATACACCGCAGAAGGTATTCTTCTTAACACAACTACAGTAGATTACCAGTGGATGGAGGCCCATCTCCCGGTTGTCGGTGACGGTATCACGCATTATTATTTACAGGGCCCGGTTTTCGAAGGTGATCTCTGGGATCCGACCGAGTCGGTGAACGTTGAGACAAAAGATATGGGTGCACTCAAAGGAACTGCTGTCAAAGATCTCTGTGAACTTGTCGGCGGAGCGGCCGAGGGGGATAAGATCACCTTTATCGCCGCCGACGGACTTAAAAAGACCTTTCCGCAGAAGTACATCTATCATCCCGAACCTGCGATGGGCACTGTTTTTCTCTCATGGTACAGCAAAGAGGATGGGTATGTTCCTGAGTATTACACCGGGATACGTCTGATGTTCACCGGAGACACCAGTCTGAATCCATGGGGATATCATGTCTTCGGCGTTGCCGATGAAAAAGCAACAATGGATGAGCAGGACTGGTATTATTACTCAGGCAAGTATCCGACGACCACAGGTCTTTCAGTTCAGAACATCGAGACCATCTCAATTGTTTCTTCCGTACAGGCAAAGGGTCAGCCGGAGACGACTTCAGTTCCTTCCCCGTCCTTTAGTTTGCTGATCTGTATTCTTGGCGTCTTTGGTGCAGTGCTTCTCTTCAGGAAATTATAAAATGAAACGGTTTGGCATCCTCATCCTGCTTCTCCTCCTATTGGTTCCTGCGGTTTCCGCTGCGGAACTTCCCCGCTGGGGTCCGTACATCACTTCGCTGGATGAGGAGACAGTAACGATTCATTACTGTTTGTATGAAAACGCATCAGGCGGTGTCGCGATCACCTCGGGAGAAATTACCTCGCTCTTCTCCTCGGATCCGGCAGCATATCATCACATCTGTATCCAAGATCTGACCCCGGATACCGCCTATTCCTACAGGATTCTTGTAAATGGTTCCTGGTCAGAAGCCTACTCTTTTCGGACATTTGGTGCTGAGAATTACACCTTTGTGGTCTCCGGAGATACGCGAAGCGAGCCGCCGTTTACACAGATCGAACGTCACGGTGTCGTTGCTTTAGCTATCGAAAAAGAACACCCGCTTTTTGTTGTTCACCTAGGAGACTTCTCCGGCGAAGCAAACGATCCTGAGGAGTGGGATCAGTTTTTTTCTGCTGGACACGATCTGTATGCAAATACGATTATCATTCCGGTTCAGGGAAACCACGATCATTCCTCCCTCTATGACGAGATCTTCGGTATGCCAGACTGGTATGCGTTCTCGACCGGATCTCTGCGATTTCTTGTGTTAAACACGAACGGATGGACTCAGACCAGGTTTGAGGATCAGACTGTCTGGCTCTCTGAAGAAACTGCAGATACAGGGGCAAAGATTGCCTTTTTCCATCATCCATTTTACACAACAGATCAAAAACGTACCGGGCTGACCCTTGCCCAGATCCCGATCTGGCAGAAAATTTTTGAAACCGGAGAGGTTGCTGCGACATACTCTGCCCATATGCATGCATATGAACGCTACGTTTCCGGCGGTGTCACTTATGTGACAAATGGTGCTGGGGGGGCACCTTTGTATCCGCCGGTCACTCAACCGGCTGAAGAGCAGATCGCAGCGATCTACCACACGCTTGGCTTTGTTCGTGTCGATGTCTCAGGGTCGGAGTTCACTTCGACCTTTTTCAAGGTCGCTGAAGCGTCAGAAGACAACAGTGCCTTAACTAAGATCTTTCCCGAAGGCACTATCGGTGATCGGTTTGGCACTGCAGCTCAAGTCTCCTCCCCTATCGGCCTAAGTGCCCTTCTTGCACTTCTATGTGTATCTATTTTTATTATCAGGAGAAATCCATGAAACTCAGAATAATTCTACTAACCCTGCTTGCCGTCTTCTGTCTCGTGTCAGCTGCCGCAGCAGGTCCTTCAGGTGCGACAACTGAGCTGCATCTGCTTCGCATCGCAGAGAACGGTACCGTTCTTGAGGAAAAAACCATTGATTACCAGTGGATGGAAGCCAATCTCCCTGTTCAGGGCGACGGTTCCACACATTATTATCATCAGGGTCCGGTATTTACTGACGAGCTGGAGGGACGCTGGGATGTGAATGAAACCGGGAACTTCAAGGATCGGGGGGCGGTGAAGGGTACTGCTGTTAAGGATCTCTGTGATCTCATCGGCGGTATGACCGGGAATGATGATGTTATGATCGTCGCTGTTGATGGTTACCATGTTGAATATGGTTACTCAACGATCTATGAACCTCCGGCACGCCAGGGTCCGGCCACCGTCTGCTGGTATGTGGGTGAGGATGTTTCCGGCGTCGGTGAGCGTCAGGGTGTAGGCTATCCTGGAAAAGAAGGTTATTTTCTGGGAATGCGGCTCGTCTTCCTTGCTGATGACTCCGTGAATCCTGAGGGTCTTCATGTCTTCGGCAACAATGATATGCGTGAGACTTTGCCGGAAAAGTCGGTATATTTCTATGAAGGTCTTTATCCCTCAACCAGCGGTCTGACAGTCAAATGGGTCAGTGAGATTCGGGTCTACGAAGGAGGCTATACTGGTGAGACCGGGGTTCTGGCGAAGTCTATGACGACTCAGACTCCAGTTCCAACTAAGGCTGCATCCTCTCCGCTTTTCTTTGGCTCAGTTATAGCCGGAATGTTTGGCGGAGTCCTTCTCCGGAGGCGTTCATGAGAAACCTTCTTTTGATCCTTGTGATCTTTGCATGCATATGTGCGGCAGGATGCATCAGTGATCCTTATGCAGAAATTGACTGGCCGCTGACGCTTGTTGGTGCGGACGGTAACGAAAAGGTGATGACGGTTTCAGAGATCGCTTCCCTACCCTCAGTAAACGGAAACGGATATGCTGTTTCCACAGTCGGGATAAAATACGGACCCTATAACATAACCGGCGTGCCGCTGATCGAACTGCTGAATCAGGTCGGAGGCGTTCATGAAGGACAGACTGTGCATGTATCCGCAGCTGACGGTTATCTTTGGGTGTTCTCCTATGAACAGCTGCTGGGTGAGGATCTCCTCTGTCTGGATGCAAACCTGAAGGAGATGAAAAATCCGGCAACCATGACGCCGATTTTGATGTATGCCGCTGACGGCGCCCCGTATCCGTATGATGACGGCGGTCCGCTGCGTGTGGCGACTATGACGGCCGAACCGGATGTAATTACAGAAGGGAGCCTTTGGGTGAAATGGGTTGACCGGATCGAGATCCATGGATAAACGCGGTTATCTGGCAATTGGATTTCTGATCATTCTGTTTACGGCCGGTTCCGGTTGTATTTCAGATGAACACACCGTGGTGAAGGTGGTCCCTGCAGGCAGCCTCCTTCTTCCGCTTGCTGAAATCGAGCAGGAATATGAGGCCATTCATCCGGATATAGATATACAGATCGAAGGTCACGGCAGTATTCAGGCGATCCGTCAGGTAACTGATCTTCATCGGCCGATCGATCTGATCGTCGTGGCTGATGAGTCATTGATTCCTGATATGATGTATCGCGAAGGGCCAAACGGAGTGAACTATACTGACTGGTACACACCCTTTGCGCGTAATGAAATGGTTCTTGCATTCACCAATGCTAGTGCCTATGCTGATGAGATAACCACCGAGAACTGGCATTCGATACTCTCAAGGGAGGATGTGAAGGTCGGATTCTCTAATCCGACTCTTGATGCCGCAGGATACCGGGCGCTTCTTGTAATGATGCTTGCCGAAGAGCAGCTGGATGTTCCAGGTCTATTCGGTTCGGTGATAGGAGAGAGTTTTAATCCGGATCTGATCATCAATAAGACTGACGGGGACATGACACTTGAACTTCCGGTCCTTCTGCGGCCTGAGGGCGGCAGCAAGGTGTTGATCAGGGATGCGAGTATGTTTCTTATGAGTCTTCTTGAGTCGGGAGGGATCGACTATGCGTTTGATTACAAAAGTGTGGCGATCGGCCAGGGTCTGCGATATGTGGAACTTCAACCTGAGGTGAATCTGGGTGATGAAGCGTATGCTTCAGTGTATGATGATGCAGTCGTCTATCTTGGCTTCCAGAGGTTTGCCACAATTGGAAATAAACGGACCGGCCTCCCGGTCGTATATGCCGCTACAATTCCATACGATGCACCGGAGCGTGAGGAGGCGGAAAAATTCCTGACGTTTATGCTTGATGCTTTTGCAGAAGGCGGGACAGGATATCCTGCCCCTCTCTAGATTTTACCTATTTTTTGTTGCGTTTTCCAAACCGATCTGATGAACTGCCCCTGGCGGGATCTCCACAAAGACATGTGAACCAGCCGAATACTCTCCCTCGCGTTTTCCAGAAGTTACGGTCAAAATCACACTGCCCGTGTCCACAAGGCATGTTCGAAGCGCCCCCCGGGTTTCGGTCGAGAGAATAACTCCTGGCAAACTGTTTTTGGATTCTTTCTGATGAAGAATCAGATCCTCGCTTCGTATACAGACCCTCCCTTCAAGACCGAATAATTTCGCGTCAGCGATGTTTTCGAATCCGAGGAATCTTGCAGTGGTCTCGTCGTTTGGATATGCAAGCACCTCATCAGCAGTTCCTGTCTGTACCACTTCCCCTCCCCTCACTACAGTGATCCGTGTCCCGAGAGACTTTGCCTCTTCAAGCGAGTGGGTAACCAGTATGATCGTCAATCCCTCGCTATGCAGTTTCTTCATATCGGCGACACATTCGCGGCGTGTTTCATTATCCAGCGCGGCATAGGGTTCATCAAGGAGGAGGATGGACGGTTTCACCGCAAGCGCCCGGCTGAGTGCCACCCTCTGTGCTTCGCCTCCCGAAAGAGTCAGCGGTCTTCTCTTCAGCAGATGACTGATGCCGAATGTTTTGGCAAGATCCTGACACACGCTTTTCTGTTCCCCTGGCGGAACTTTTTTCCTTTGCATCCCGTAACAGATGTTTTCCTCCACGCTCATGTGGGGGAAGAGCGCATAATCCTGATAGACTATGCCGATACCCCTTTTCTCAGGAGGTGTATTTGTCACATCAACTCCGTTGATCCGGACAACACCCGTATCCGGATCATGCAGGCCGGCGATCAGCTCCAGAATTATCGTTTTACCGGCGCCCGATGGACCCATGATCACGCATAGCTCTCCGTCATCGATCGTCAGAGATAAATTCTTGAGGGAAAACTCGCCGAGAGAAAGCGATACATCCTCAAACTCTATCATATTTCCCTCCGATACGGCCGGCCGCGAAACGGAGAATGCCGAAGATCAGCAGACATGAGACGATCATCGTGAATGCGACTGCGCTACTTTCCTTCAGTCCCCCGGTCATAAATCTGTTGTAGATGAGTGTTGAGATAACCATTGGATAATAGGCGATCATTATTACTGCTGAGAACTCGCTGATTCCGCGTCCCCAGGCAAGAACTGATCCGCTGGAGATGTGTCTCAGCGTCATCGGCAGTGTTACTGTGCGAAAAACGGTGAACGGTGAGGCCCCCAATGTCCGTGCGGCATTTTCCAGATGGACCGGGACTTTTGCAAATCCCTCCTGGACGGTATTGACATAAAACGGTGTTGCAACAAACAGCATCGCAGTTACGATGCCGGGAAATGCATCCTGAAATGCTATGCCGATTGCCGAGAGCGGCGCTCCGATCCAGCCGTTAGGCATGAAAAGAAGGTACACAAGAATACCAGCGATAGTGTGTGGCAGCATTACTGGCAGATCGATGATCGTGCCGATCAGCTTTGCGGTCCGGGTAGTAGATCGTGCAAGAAGATATGCGAGCGGTGTTCCGACGATCATTAGGATGACGACGGCACAAAACCCGGCAAAAAAGGTCAGAAGGATCGTCCCGATCACCTCGGATTCTGTCGCGACCAGCCATAAAAATGCAGGATCCGAAAGTTGTCCAAGAGTTATATTCAGTAAGGCAAGAAGGATCAGACCGACAGGCAGTGCTCCAAGAAGGGCACAGCAGAAAAGAAACATATTCATCCGCAGCTTTTTTGCCATTATGTTATCTGTAGGCTGTTGGATATGTTAAAACATAGAGTGTGTATCATGCGTGTGCTCCGCTCCTCACACCATGGTCTGCAGATTCTTTGCATGAGGAGAAGGGTGCAAAGCCTTCATACGTAGCAAAAACCAATGAATACAGTATTATGTGCTTGGAAGAGGTGAACCCGGATGAAGTTGGTGATAGCCGGGAAGGTGAAGGGTTACTTCCTTCATGGGCACGACGAGTTTTTCACCGGTCTGTGGACTCTGCTGCTTAGCGTCGGTCTTTCATTCATTGCGGGGATTTATCTTGGTTCGGTCAGTCAGGTCCTCATCCTGATCCCCGGCCTTATGGTGCTGGTCACTCCGTCGATCAATATGCGCGGAGCCATTGCCGGGATCCTGACATCCCGCCTCTCCTCATCGATGCACCTTGGTGCGTTCGAGGCTAAATTCGGCAGGGATACGGAGCTGGGAGACAATCTCCGATCCTCGATCATCCTTACGGTGATCATATCAGCAGTTCTTGCCGGCTTTGGGAAACTCATTTGTCTTCTGACCGGAACAGAAGTGATCGGAATCATTGAGATGATCATCATCTCTATAATCTCCGGAACACTTGCTGGTTTGATCGTCACAGCGATTGGTGTACTCATCTCTGTTGTCTGTTACAGAAAGAGTTGGAACCTTGATATGGTGGGCGCTCCGGTCGTAACCACGTTCGGCGATATTGTCACTCTCCCGTTTCTGGTCGTAACTGCCGTTATCGTCATGCAGCTGCCTGTTATCGGAATAGTAGTTCTTGGTCTCATAGTTCTGGCTCTGATTATGTGGGCAGTATTCTCAATGCACGGAGCTACTAAGACGATGAAGGATGTTCTTCGTGAAGGTCTGCCTCTTTTGATCCCGCTGTGTCTTCTGGGAATAATTGCCGGTGTTCTGTACACGAACGGACTTGAAAGCCTGATCGCAGCAGCCGCGGTGCTGATTCTGATCTCGCCTTTCATGAACGGCTGCGGTTCGATCGGCGGGATCCTGACATCGCGTATAGGTACTGAGATGCATATGGGTCTGGTGGATGCCAAGGTTTTTCCTCAGGGTCTTGTTTGGAAACATTTCGTTGAAAATTATCTGTATGCCCTGCTGATTCTTCCATTGATGGGGCTCGTTTCGCATTATGCCGCGGTTCTTTGCGGGATCACCACGCCAGGTCTTGTTCCAATGCTCCTTCTGTCTCTGAGCGCCGGTATGATCGTCATAACAGTGATGAATCTTCTGGGATACTTTACCGCAGCACTCGCCTATCGCCTTGGGTATGATCCGGACAACTTTGGTGTCCCTGTGGTGACAAGTTCGATCGATCTGGTCGGTGCAACAGCGCTTATCGTTATGATGCTGATCCTGTTTGTCTAAAACGCCGGTTCAGGTTTCGTTCGTCAGTATTCTAAAATATGCAACCTCCTCACGATGTCACATTATTGAATAGTGTTCAGATACTCTGATTCGAAGGAGCCGTGAACCAACCGCATTTGATAATAAAAAAGATCATGAGCAGATCGCATTTCCTGCATCTCACCGATTCATCTGAGGGATCGATGCCGGATCACGCTGTTCGAAATTATTGGGTTGTTATTATGCAAATGCAGTGTCCAGAGCATTTGTCTTTTCACTTTTGTGCAGTTTGTCTGCCCAGGGAAGTTCACGGATCGCGGCGGTTGCCTTTGCCATCTCAAAAAATGCCTTCGCTTCATCGTGCTGATCCAGTTTAAGCAGATCATAGGCGATTCCGACCCATGCATCCGCATGCACGCTTCGAAGTTCAAGTGCTTTTGTATAGTATCGGATCGACTCTTCATACAGTCCGGTCTTCGTCAGATGATCTGCAAGCTCCATCAGAAAGGCAAAATCACGTTTATCAAATGCTGCTGCTTTTGCAAACGCCTCCAAAGCTCCGGCAGTCTCGCCGAGTTTTATCAAAGTGTCTCCGATTCTCAAATGGGTCTGTGCATTCTCTTCATAGGACAAGGCTTTGTCAAATGCTTTTTTTGCCTCATTCCATTGACCGCTCCGTGAAAGAGCGTCAGCATACGTGAACCAGCTAATGGCACCCGGTGACGTTTCAACAGCTTTAGCTCTGAGCTGAAGTTCTTTTTTTGTACTGGCGGCAGCTTCATCTGAATGTTTCAGATAGATATGGACCGTTGCCATTCGTTTATAGAGGCCGGCTTCTTCGGGATACTTTGATGCGAGAAGGGAGTAGATGACGAGCGCCTCATCATGTTTTCCCATGTAGCCAAGCATATCAGCGACTCTGTACTGATAGTGGAAATCATCCGAAATAGTTGCTGCTCGCTCAAAAAGATCTTTGGCATCAGCATACTGATGAATTTCTGCATAGGCTTGACCGAGTGCTGCAAGATACTGCGGATTATCTCTATCAATATCGACCGCAGAGCCGTATGCTTCAATCGCTTCATAATATTTTTGTTGGGTTATGAGGACATCGCCGAGGAGTATCCATACATCCGGATCTGTTGGATTCTCCTCAAGACAGGCACGATACAGTTTTTCGGCTGCATCATACTCATGAAGGGCCGTTTTTTCTTTGGCGGCCAAAACCAGCGAAGCGTCTGACATTATAGTAGATATTATGATTTCTACGAGAAATAGCTGACGACCAGATAAGACATGCGTCTGCTTGGGATCTCGCCCTTTGAGGCGTCCCGCAAGCCTCATAATACTCTACCACGAATAATACATCCAGATATGCCGGAAAAAGATCTAGCTGCGACACTTGCCAGTATGGCAGACCCGAAGAACTTCCCCAAGGATCTGGCGGTGATTCTGGTTTGGCTCGTGCTTACTGTGGCTATGATCTATGTTCCAGTCCTCAACGAAACATTTCTCCGCGTAATATTTTCTGTGCCGGTGATCCTGTTCATCCCGGGCTATGTTCTGATCGCTGCATTGTTTCCTGAGAAAAAGTCGATTGACGGTATCGAACGGTTTGCTCTCTCGGTCGGTCTTTCGATTGCAGTAGTCCCGCTGATTGGTCTTGTGTTAAATTATACTCCCTTTGGGATCCGGCTCGATCCGATCGTTACCTCCCTGGTGATCTTCATTCTCGTTATGATGATCATCACCATATACCGGCGCGCCGCGGTTCCTGAAGAGGAGCGGTTTGCTGTGCCTTTTGAGCAGGTAAAACCTGCTCTTAAATCCGAGTTTTTCCCAAAGGAAAGTTCAAAGCTGGATAAGGCGCTCTCCTGGATCCTGATCGCGGCAATTGTTGTGGCGGCAGTGACAACTGTCTATGTGATCGCATTTCCAAAGGATGGTGAGAAGTTTACTGAGTTCTATATCCTGGGAGCGGATAAAATGGCTGACGACTATCCTGAGAAGTTTTTTGCCGGCTCAGAACAGTTTGTCTGGGTCGGTATCGGAAATCATGAGTATCGGGATGTGACCTATACGGTTGAAACCCTGCTTTTGAATGCTGAGTGGGACTCGGCAACGAACTCATCGGTCATTCATTCGTCGAAGGTCCTTGATCGCTTTTCGGTAGATGTCGCCGATAACTCGACGTATCTGGAGATGTATAATTTTACGATCTACGATACCGGGTACAACCGTCTGGAGTTCCTTTTGTATAATGAGACGGTACCTGATATTGGAGTGTCGGCAGAGGCTAAAATGGCGGCTGCTTACCGTGATCTCCATCTATGGATAAAAGTGACTGAATAAAACGCATCTTTTATGAGGGCTTTGCGGGGTGACAACCACTCTAATACCGCTCTCATTCGTATTACTCTTCGAACCGCACGATACTCTTGTAAAAAATTATTCAATCACTTTTTGTAATCTGCTGCATCCGTTCTATTCCATGAATCTCTTTGATCACCGAGACAACTTCCGCGGGCAGGTATTCTTCCCAGGCTTCACCCTGATACATTTTATTTCTGACCGCTGTTCCAGATAAACTTTCACGAAGGTACATCGGCGGGGACAACACCGGGATACCGGCTTCTTTGAAAAGCTGGATCACCAGCGGATTGGATGTGTACACCGTATCAAACGGCGGGACCATCGACTTGACATGAGCTACCCAGAGAGCATTTCTCTTCACATCCTCAAGAGGGATAACATACACAGGGATTTCAAGACCGTTCAGGGCACGGGTGATCATCAGCACCCGTTCTCCTGCAGTAAACGGATGGCGAATATCGTGACTGATATCTGCACTGCCGATACCGATGATCAGCTCATCCACTTCCTGCGCGAGGCCGTCGATCACTGCTTTGTGACCGTTATGGAACGGCTGAAATCGTCCGACATACAATCCTCTCTTCATTTCTTTTCACCGATCAGTGCCGCGATCCTGGCTGCGAATGCCCCTGCAGTGAATCCTGCATCGATATTTACCACGGTGATCACTGCACAGGACTGAAGCATGCTGGCGAGAGCGGCCGCCCCTTGTCCCATATACCCGTATCCGGTACTTACCGGAACGCCGATCACCGGTTTGTCTACCAGTCCGGCAACCACTGAAGGCAGTGTTCCTTCCCGTCCTGCACAGACCACATACACATCGGCCTCCCGAAGTTTTTCCAGAGCCGGGATCAGCCGGTGGATGCCGGCGACCCCTACATCGAACGAGGTGATGACCCGTGCACCCATCTCCTCCGCGATCGACCGTGCTTCTTCAGCGACCCGGATATCGGATGTTCCGGCGGTCATGATGCCGACGGTCCCACCTGAGGGGATGGGTTTGGTACCATCCGACAGTATCAGGATACCCCCCGGTTCCCTGATTTCTGCGGTGATGCCGTCAGGGAGTTTTTGACACACTGCTTTCACCTGGTCTGACGTTATGCGTGAAGCTACACACCGCCCTGAAGCCAGTACATAACTATGCATGATCTTAACGAGCGAGTCGGTATCCTTTCCTTCTGCCAGAACAACTTCCGGCATCCCGCACCTGCTGCATCGTTCCATATCCAGATTTGCCACATCGCCGACCCTGGTCACTGCCATGGCGGTGAGCCTGCTTTCTGCAGTTTGAGGATCAAGTATTCCATCCCTTACCTGATTGAGGATATCAGAAACACGCGGATGCTCATTCATTATTCTATGAGTTTGGTTGCCTGAGGTGAAATAGTATGCCCTCATCCTGAATACATACCGTTTATTCTGAATCCGGTGTATGGGTTTTCTTTTCAGATGTGTCCATCACACGAAGGCTTATACTTTTTTCACACGCATATATATGGAATATCATGGATCCAATATCAATAGACCCGGGACTTCTGCAGTTGACCGAGATCGTTCTTACCGCAGAAGTGGTGAACACCAATCCTGCCTTAGAAGTCAACGATCTCCCCGTATCGATCCGGCAGATGTTCTGCACCGAATCTCCGGGAGTCATCGCCCGCCCGGTTGTAATAAAAGAAGGCGTGTTAAAATCCTATCTCCCGACCCTTGCTGCCCGCCGTATTATTCAGGATGAGAAAAACTCCTATCTCTTATGCAATGACCTCGGGCAGTTTTCGGTCACTGCCTTTACGCCGGCACTGAAATGGTACTACCGGCATGTTGGTCCGGCAAAACTTATGCAGAATCCGGCGCTTACCCTTGCTCTGGAGACGGCAGGCGAACTGGATGTCAATTATAAAAAAGCCCGTGCCAATATCCCGCTCTTTGAAGATACAGCTGCCTACCTCACCGGAAAACTTGCCGCGATCACCGAAAAGTCCGAGTCGTTCAAGGAGGCCGCAGATCTTGTGGTCCCGTATGCCCCGGAAGAGATCGAGTTCTCCCTTTCTGATCTGGTCTGCACCCCTGATCAGCTCGGCATCGTGAGGAAAGTTCAGATATCTCTTGAAAATCAGGATTTTCTCAGAAGCCACCGCATCTATGAACTTGGCCGGATCCTTCTGGTCGGTCCGCCGGGAACCGGAAAAACCTCATTTGCCCTCGCGTTATCGCGGTCGGTCCACATGCCGGTCCTTGAAGTCCGTCTTTCGATGATCACCTCCCAGTATCTTGGTGAGACCTCGAAGAACATTGACCGGATCTTCGATCTCGCAAAGAAGATTGCCCCGTGCATTCTTTTCATCGATGAGTTCGACTACATCGCAAAGACCCGTATCTCAGATGACAACGGCACGATGAAACGCGGGGTCAACACCCTTCTCAAATGTATCGACCACATAAATCTGATCAAAGATCAGGTACTGCTGATCGGCGCAACGAATCACGCAGGCATGCTCGACGAGGCCGCCTGGCGCCGGTTTGACGAGGTCGTCACCTTCACCCTGCCCGATGCAGGCATGAGGGAAGCGATCCTGAATCATGTTGCCTCCGATATTCCCTGTACGATCGACTTTACGACGCTTGCGGCACGGACCGAGGGCTTTTCGGGTGCAGATCTTAGGATGATGCTCACCGAAGCGATCGTTTCAGCCCTTCTGGCAGGAAGAAAGGAGATCAATGAGGCCGACGTCAATGCGGGAATGGAACTGGTCAACCGCAGAAATCTGGTTCGGAGCGGGTGTGCCTGAGATGAAGATCACGGCGCTTGGAACCGGGGATGTTGTGGGCACGCCAAAGATCGGCTGCGACTGCCCGATATGCTGCGAGGCAAAGGCAGCTGGAAAACAGCGGCTTCGGACCTCGCTCCTCATCGAGCATAAGGGTTTTCATCTCCTGATCGACACAGGCCCGGATATGCGTGCCCAACTGCTGGCAGCCGGCTCTCCGCGGATCGATGCCGTCATCTGGACCCATGGTCATTACGATCACTTCATGGGATTCGGTGATTTTTACCGGGTCCAGCGGGAACCTATCTCGGTGTATGGTGCGCCCGAGGTTCTGGCGTACTGCGGGGGTATCTTCTCCTTCATTCCTCATGAAGAACACCCGGTCACCCCGTTTGAGCCGACAGAGATCTGCGGTATGGAAGTTACGCTCTTTCCGGTCGTTCACGACACGCCGACATACGGACTTAGGATCACTGCAGACGGCAAAACATTTGTCTACTCCTGTGACACCCGTGCCGAACTCTCGGCCGAATCTCTCGAACAGATGAAAGGCGCCGATCTTTTACTGCTTGACGGGATTTTCCCGCCGGGAGTGAACATCACCAAACATATGAACATCGAAGATGCCGAAAGACTTGCCGGTGATCTGGCGCCAAAAGAGTTCTGGTGCGTCCATATGAGTCATAAGATCCCCTGGGACTATGAACATGCCGCCCGCGACATGCAGACCTGGGCTCTGTAATTTTTTTTGTTCCCAGTCGGCAAGTTTATCATAGTTTGCGTACATTTAAGTATTAGCGCTTTTAGCTGTTTCAATGTAAACAGCGTTTTATGAATTTGCAGCGTACCTTAATTTGAGGTTTCTCATGTCACAAGAACACCAGGACGTTAAAACGGGAACCACCACAGTGGGTATTGTATTTGATGGCGGCGTCATCCTTGCTACCGAAAGGCGGGCAACGATGGGTAATCTGATCGCCAGCAAGAAAGCAAAGAAAGTACATGCCATCACTGATAAGATCGGTATGACAATCGCCGGTGGGGTTGGGGATGCCCAGCAGCTTGTCAGAATCATCAACGTTGAATGCAACCTCTATGAGATCCGCAGAGGTCAGGAGATCAGTGTCGGAGCAGCAGCCACGATCCTCTCCAATTATCTGAATCAGAACCGCTTTTCACCATACTATGTTCAACTCCTTGTCGGCGGCGTCGATACCGGCGGACCCTCGGTCTACTCCGTCGATGCTGCCGGTGGGGCAACGCTTGAGGAGCACTTTGTCTCTACCGGCTCGGGATCTCTGACTGCGTATGGTGTATTAGAAGATCGGTTCAAACCCGGTATGACCGAAAATGAAGCTATTGAACTCGCTGTCCGCGCTCTGCGTGCGGCAATGCTTCGTGACTCGGCCTCCGGAGAGGGATACAATGTGGTGATAATAACCCCGGAGAAGTTCGAGTATCTTCCGGAGGATAAAATAGCCGGGTATCTGCCCCCGGCAAAATAATCTTACTTTTTTGGAAACGAATTTTATGCAGGTTGAAGACAGACTCAAAGAACTCAAAGTAACTATTAATAAAAAAGTTCCACGCGGAGTTACAGTAACGGATGTTGAATTTGAAGGTCCGGAGATGGTCATCTATACTGATGACCCGAAACGGTTTGCTGAGGATCATGATCTCATAAAAACGCTTGCCCGCGATTTACGCAAACGTATCGTTGTCCGACCCAATATCCTGGGAGATACGGAAGAAGCATATGACATGATCAAGGCCGTTGTGCCGGAGACCGCAGGGATCACGGATATCTTTTTTGATACCGATACCGGCGAGGTCCTGATCGAGGCCGAAAAGCCCGGTGTCGTCATCGGCAAGAACGGTTCAACCCTTCGCGACATTACGATGAAAACAGGATGGACGCCGAAGGCTGCCCGGACCCCGCCGATCCCTTCCGTGACCATCAAACAGGTTCGTCAGTATCTCAGGGAATCGCGTGATGAAAGAAAGGAGTTCCTTCGTCGCTGCGGAAAACGGATCCATCGCGATTCAATTTATACTGGCAGAGACCACGACCAGTGGCTCCGCATGACAACACTCGGCTGCTGCCGTCAGGTCGGCCGTGCGGCATTCCTGCTGAGCACACCGGAAAGCAAAGTCCTGATCGACTGCGGGGAATCTCCCGGCGCAACCGGCGCTGCCTCTTCTCCGTATCTCAATGTTCCGGAGATCTATCCGTTCAATAATCTGGATGCCGTTGTTTTGACCCACGCCCATCTCGATCACTCGGCATTTATCCCGCTCCTCTTTAGATACGGATATGACGGCCCGGTCTACACAACGCCCGCCACCCGTGATCTTGCGACGATGCTTCAGCTGGATTATCTGGATGTGAACAATAAAGAGGATCGTGCTCCTCCCTATTCATCGAACGAGATCCGTGAGTTTGTGAAACATACCATTGCCTTAGGCTATGGGGATGTCACCGATATCGCCCCTGACATGAAACTGACTCTGCACAATGCTGGGCATATCTTAGGCTCGGCGATCGCTCACTTCAATGTCGGCAACGGCGTGTACAATGTTGCTTTCACCGGCGATCTGTTCTATGGAAAAAGCAGGCTGTTCAATCCTGCCGTGTCCCAGTTCCCGCGTCTGGAATCACTTATCATCGAAAGTACCTACGGAGGTTCGGACGACTTCTCCCCGTCAAGGGTCGAGGCGGAAGAGCGTCTGTATGAGGTCATCAACGAGACGCTCGGCCGCGGCGGGAAAGTTCTGATCCCGGCGTTCGCCGTCGGACGGTCCCAGGAACTTATGCTCGCCATCGAAGAAGGTATGAGAAACAACCGCATCCCGAAGTGCAAAGTGTATCTCGACGGTATGATCAAGGAAGCAACCGCTATGCACACGGCATATCCCGAGTACCTTAATACCGATCTTCGCAACCTTATCTTCCGGGACAATTATAATCCGTTCCTCGCGGAATGTTTCGAGCAGGTGGACTCCTATGATAAACGTCAGCAGGTCATCTTCTCGGAAGATCCTTGTGTGATCATTTCCACGAGCGGTATGATGAACGGCGGTCCGGTCATCGAGTATCTGAGCAACCTGGCTGAGTCGCCGAAGAATATGATCATCTTTGTCGGCTATCAGGCGGAAGGAACCTACGGCCGCCGTATCCAGAAAGGCTGGCGTGAAGTGCCGATCGGCAAACGCGGCACGATCGTTATCAATATGGAGATCCAGACGGTGGAGGGTTTTTCCGGTCACGCTGACCGCAAGCAGCTGATGAACTATGTTCAGTACGTTCAGCCGAAACCCGAGCGTGTGTTTACGATCCATGGCGAAGAGTCCAAGACGATCGACTTCGCGAGTTCCATCTATAAAAAATTCCATATCCAGACCGTGTCTCCACAGAACCTTGAGACATACCGGCTGGTCTGATGCGTCTCCCGGATCACTCCTATTTTTCGGCTATCTTCTGATTCTGTTCTTCATCTGTGTTTTTTTGCCCGGTCGATACACAAGTGTATTATACAATGGGCACTGAAAAACCTATTAATTATTTTACAGGATAGATGTAGTCATGGATACCAGAATGAAATTCTTAGAGCATGAACTTGCCGAGCAGGAACGCGGGCTCGCCGGCAAACAGGAGTCTGCCCAGGTCATGGTGGAAAAATCGGAAAATATCGAGGGACTTGAACGAAAGATCCGTGAACTTGAGATCATGGTCAAAGGACTTACCGAAGAGCTGCTGGATCTGAAGTCAGTTACACGCAAACTTGGCGCCCAGGTGGAAAAACTCGGCGGAACTCCCGTAAAAAGTCATCCTGAAAGTTCCCGATTTGGTGTGAAAAGGGGTGAGGTCGTCGCCGAACCGATGGCAGACCCTGCTCCGGTCCGTGCGGCGGAACCTTCCTCCCGGATCACATCCCCGGTCAGACGAACGGTCGCGGATGCTCCAGCTCCGCGCATGAGCCGCCCGACTCCTTCTCCCGCTCCCGAGCCGACACGGACGGCTGCTCCTTCTGCTCCTGAAGTCCCGGTAGAAAATCTGAAACCCGGTGAGTTTGAGTATGTCATGCAGCAGGACGGCACCATCCAGAAAAGGAAGAAAACGGCTGATCACAATGTTATCATCGCAGGTACCGGATATAATCCTTCCCGTTCTTCCCACTCATTATCGATCCGTGCCGACTCGTCAGCTGTTATAGAGGCCGATGATGATGACACCGTGGAAATCAAACGTTAACGGAGTTCATTCGTGCATATCGTCCAGGTTGAGATCGACAACTTCAAGTCTTTTTCCAGAAAGACCAAAATACCTTTTTATGAAGGATTTACTGTAATCTCCGGCCCGAATGGTTCGGGAAAAAGCAATATCATCGACTCTATCCTCTTCGTTTTGTCGTTATCCACCTCACGAAATCTTCGTGCGGAAAAGCTTACTGATTTTATCAATAGCATGTCCGGCAAAAATACCGCTGAGGTCACCCTCACATTTTCGGATGATACGAGGATCCGCCGGCGGATCAAACGGACAGCAAATGGCTACTACAGTTATTACTATCTCAACGAAAAAACCTGCTCTCAGACGGAGATTCTGGAGTATCTGGGAAAACGCGGAATAAAGCCTCACGGGTATAATGTCGTGATGCAGGGAGATATCTCCCGGATCATGGATATGAGTGATCTGGAACGCAGAAGGATCATTGATGAAATCGCCGGCGTTGCGGAGTTTGATGATAAAAAGGAACAGGCGCTCGTTGAGCTTGAGCAGGTTCGTGCAAGTATCGATCGCGAAGAGATCCTTCTTGCCTCCTATGCCAAACAGTTGGAAGAGCTTGCCGATGCCCGTGAAGATGCGGTCAAATATCAAAAACTCCAGGCGGAACTTGAGTATCTCAGGGCTGCAAAGGAGATCGTCCGCCTTCGTGATCTTGAGCGTGAACTCGGGCTGATCGCTCATTCCCGGGCCGAGCAGGAGGAAAAACGTGCAGGTATCCGTAATGACATCTCTTTGCAGGAAAACGAGAAAAATGCCCGTCTCGAAGATGTGCATGAGATCGATCGGGAGATCAGTCATAAACAGGGTCCTGCCTATATGCGGATCATCGGGGGGATAGAGGCGGAAAAAGGCAATATCCGCGTTGCTGAAGAGACGATCCTCCGCAGAAAAAAGGAGAAAGAGAGCAATCTTGCTGAGATGAACCGCCTCTATCTCGAGCTTCAGAAGAACCAGAACACACTCAACGATAAGATCCGTGAGTCCCAGACGCTCCAGATCGACAAAGCAAATCTGGCGATGGAGCTTGAGGTACAGAAAAAGACTCTTGATAAAGCTCACGAGCTCGTCAGTAAATGCAGCCGCGACTCAAAAGGAGCCCAGGCCGAACTGGTCGAACTTATGCGGCAGGTCGAGGCGAAAAAAGAGGAGCGCGGTTCGATTGTCGTTCAAAGGGATGGCATAATCGAACGCAGCCGGGTCCGTGCGCAGGAACTGGAAAAGCTGCAGAGGGAGCAGGGTTCTCTGGCAGAAGAACGTTCCGAGAAACAGGCCGAGATCGCAGCTCTTGAACGCGATCTTTTGGAAGCCGGAAAAAATAAAGGGCTCCTTGACAAACAGATCGGTGAAACAGAGCGGGCGATGCTTGGCGCACGCAAGGCTCTCGAACCTCTTAGGGAAGAGATCGCCAGACTCACGAAAAAACAGATGCAGATCGAGGCTCATCAGCAGGTTTCCGGTGCTACGGACCGGACCATCTCAGCGGTTCTTGGTATGGAAGGTGTGTTTGGCACCGTTTCCAGCCTTGGAAAAGTCATCGACTCTGCATACACGCTGGCACTGAACATCGCCGCTGGCGGCCGTCTGAATAATGTGGTCGTCGACTCGGATCAGACAGCGGCCGATGTGATCAGATATCTCAAGGATGAACGGCTTGGCCGTCTGACTCTTCTTCCTCTCAATAAGATGAAGCCTCAGCCCCCTCTCTCTCCGCTCGCCGGTAACGGGGTCGTGGATTATGCGATCAATCTGATCGATTTCGATCCGGCATATCGTGATGCGTTCAATCTGGTTTTTGGCCAGACCGTCGTTGTTGAGACGTTGGACGCAGGACGCCGGCTGATGGGCAGGTACCGGATGGTTACTCTGGAAGGCGAACTGCTCGAGAGGGGCGGGGCCATGACGGGCGGCTCGATCCGTAAGGATCTTCGCGGGTTTGGCGTCGCCGTCGATCGTGAGTCTGCTGATATCTCTGCCAAACTTGCCGATCTGCGCAATGATGAAGTCGATCTTGCCGCCGCGGAGTCGCGTCACCGGTCGGTTGCCGAAGGTCTCCGTGCCGAAAGAAACGAGTGTGATGCAGCGATCGTTAAGCTCGAACTTAAAATCAGTGATTGCAACCGGATCCTTGACAAGATCGCTGATGATGAGCTCCGCGCCTCCCGTCTTTTGGAGGAGACGGAGCGTGATAAGAAGGAGACGGCGCATCAGGTAGCAGAACTGGAGACCCGCGTCGATGCTCTTTCTGATGAGCTTGAGGTGCTCAATCGGAGGGTTGGCGAACTGCGCTCGGTTCTGAATGAGGATGAGTTCAATCTTCTTACTGATAAACTGCAGAAGGCGCAGTCGAGTTACAATGATACGTCCCGCCGGTATGAGAACAAGCTGAACGATCTTGCCGGCCTGAATCTTGAGCGTCAGCATTTCAAACAGAATGTGGAGCAGCTTACGCGAGAACGGTCCGCTCTCGAGTCCAAGAATGCGGCGATCGATACGGAGGTCGCGGGGTGTTATGCCGCGGCCGATGCTGCCAAATCTGTGATCGCGGCGTTCGAGGCCGAGATGAAGGCTTTCACCGGTGAGATCGAGCAGCTTACCGAAGAGCGGAACCGAGTTCAGCGTGCAGCGGATGAAGCACAGATGAGGATCGTGACCCTGCAGGGTAATGAGGAGAGATGCAATGTGCAGATAACTGCGTTCGATGAGAAATCCGCCTCTCTGGCACTGGAAATGTCTGAAATCAAGGGCTCGATCAAGGAGGAGATCGTCTGCGATCTTTCTATGGAGGAGATCCTCGACAGGGTCGCGACGACGGAACGTGCGGTAAGAAAGCTTGGAAATGTGAATATGCGCGCGATCGAGCAGTATGATGAGGTCCAGAAGCGTTTTACCGAGCGGACCGATAAGAAGGAAACCCTTTCACGCGAACGTCAGGCGCTTCTTGACAAGATCGACAGTTTCCGGCAGATGAAGTTCGATGCGTTCATGCAGGCTTACACCGGGATAAATCTGCATTTTCAGGACATCTATTCCCGGCTGAATGATGGTGCGGGTCATCTGGTTCTGGATGATCATGAAGATCCGTTTCAGGGAGGCATGAGCTTTGAGGTTTCGCCGCGGGGTAAAGAGGTGACCCGGCTGAATCTTATGTCTGGGGGCGAGAAGTCGCTGACGACCCTTTCGTTTATTTTTGCGATCCAGCAGTTTATGCCGGCTCCGTTCTATGCGCTGGATGAGGTGGATTCCAATCTGGATGGGGTGAATGTGGAGCGTTTGTCCCAGATGGTCCGTGATATCTGTACGAAAAGTCAGTTTGTGATAGTTTCTCATAGAAAACCGATGATCGAGGCGGCTGACCGGATGGTGGGCGTGACTCTGCGTATGAGTGATAAGAGTACGCTTGTAACTGGTGTGAAGGTGAATGGCTGAAGAAATTTCTGCAGGGAAGCTTGAAGAGCCAGTGGAGATTCTGTATCAGCTGGCGAAGCGGGGGGAGATCGATCCATGGAATATTGATATTGTTGAGGTTACGGAAAGATTTTTGAGCGAGCTCGAACACCGGCGGGAGCTTGATCTGATGATCTCCGGCCGGACGATTTTTTACGCCTCCGTTCTGCTTCGGATGAAGTCCGAGCTGCTCGATGGGCAGGAGGATGAAGCGGCGTTTGAAGATGTGTGTGCTGATGACGGGTCAGATCCGTTTTCGGAGGGCGATGTCGTTTTGGAGCGGGCGCTTGGTCCGATCGAGCTTCTCGAGCGAGAGATCGACCGCAGGCTTAAGCGCAAGGATGCGCGCAAGCGTCCGGTTACGCTGTATGAGCTGATCAAACAGCTGAAACTTGCAGAAAAGGCGGAGCGCCGGCGTTTGAGGCGGCGGCGGTATATCGATTCCGAGGATGAGTTGTTTGAGGAGCCGAATGCCGAAGAGGTTGTGGGTATCGCGCATGATGAGGATTATGAGCATATGGCGGAGCGGATATACGAGGTCGTCAGGTCGCATCCTGATGCGCGCGATCCAGGGGTTTCGTTGTTTGAACTTACCGGGGTCCTTCACTGGCCGTTGTATTTTGTATATCTTCCCTGCCTTTTTCTCGTTCAGAGCGGACGGGTCGATCTGGAGCAGGATGAATTTTTTGGCGATCTGTGGGTGGTGATTTCAGATGGTTTTGCAGAGAAGAGTTAAAAAAGAGCGTAATTTTTGGATCATAGTTCTGGATGTTCTGCTGATTTTGTGTCTTATCGGGTTTGTTCTGATGCTCGGTTCGATCATGCTTTCAGTACTGGGTTTTTGGGTATGATTTCGGTGTGTTTATATGTATGTTTGCCTAACATTATTATCTCACAAGACGCACGATCCAAGCCTTGTCCTGCCGGTTTCTTCCGGCGGGGCATGCCTGCTTTGATTCGGTGGGTTTATAAGTGATTGGAGGTAACTATGTTACCTCGCAAGGCTCTCGAACTGCCTTTTGGGTTCTCCGGCTTCTGATGCCTGAGTTTTCCGGAATGCGGTTCGAAGACTATATAAGCATTCGATGCTGATA